>JBEDKR010000050.1:0-8637 GCA_041172005.1 Pseudomonadota bacterium | reverse complement strand
CACAAGTGGGGTGGAGCCCCATCAGCCACCCCAGTGTTTATCAAGAAACCCTGCTATCTTTTAGGTAGTGGGGTTTTTTCGTTTAAACGTCTAAGCCGACGCAGCTTTGACCTGTTCGCATGCGTACCATCAACGCACGTACGTAGATGGCGAGTGAGCGGCGTACCTACAATCAGCGCAATGCTCAAGTCCCTCACCAGTTACCGTATTTTCCTGATCGCGATCCTCTGCTCTGTGGCTATCGTGACGCTGAAATTCCTTTTCCATTACTTCAATTTCGAACCGATTGAACAAAGCTCGCTCCACAGCAGCGTCTCGTCCGGGGTGTTTTTTGTCGTCGGTTTTATCTTGTCGGCGACCATTGCCGACTACAAGGAAAGCGAGCGCATTCCGTCTGATTTCTCTGCCGCGATTGACGACATGTACGAGGATGCAAAAGCGATTCACCCGTCTTACCCAGTGTTTGACCTTGAAGGTTTTCGCCAGCAGTTGCACGCGGTGGCTTTGTCGTTCGGCAAAGATGTGCGCGAAAAATCGCATGATGCGCGCAAGGAAGTGCGCGCCTTGGCGGCTTATTTTTCCAGCATGGAGTCGGGCAAGGTACCGCCCAATTTCATTGTCAAACTGAAAACGCAGCAGTTTTCATTGCTGCGCAGCCTGTACCGGGCCAGTTATATCCAGCGCATTTCGTTCATCCCATCGGCGACGATTCTGGTTCGCTCAACAGTGGCACTGCTGATCGCCTTGCTGCTCCTGACCAATGTGGACCCGTTTTACGGTGGTCTGGCGCTGGTGGGTCTGATCAGCTTTATCTTGATCTACATGCTGATCTTGATTGACACCATCAGCACGCCATTTCACGCTGAAGGCAAGACGCGAGACGATGTCAGCCTGTTCTTGATGAGCGAAGTCGCGCAGCATCTGGCTGATTCTGGGCTTGCACTGCCGGCCGAGCAGAAGAAGCCATTGCCCCCAACAGGCGTCTGAAGCTGACGGCCGGTTTCCGGCAAGGGATAACTTGGCCAGCAACAAACAAGGGTTTACACCGGGAGGTATAAGCGTAGTTTTATGTGATTAGTTTTACGGCTTTAAGAGACTTAAGTGTTGATTGGCCAAAATCCACGTCAATGACACAAGCTACCTTCAAATGCCCCTTATCCACGCCGCCAGTCACCGTTCCGCCGCCTTGTCCGCTTGGTCAGTTTTTCAACACCGCTGTGCGCCTGTACTGCTGATGTTGGCATTGGCTGGCTTGTTGACTGCTTGCAAAGCACCAGCCGAGCCGGTGGCTGCAGTGCCGGCGGTGCTGGTGGGTGTGGTCACCCTCCAGACGGAGAGCCAGACGTTGTCAACAGAGCTGCCGGGGCGCACCCGCGCCTTCATGATTGCGGAGATTCGCCCGCAGATCAACGGCATTGTGCAAAAGCGTTTGTTTGCTGAAGGCGTTACCGTCAAGGCCGGAGAGCCGCTGTATCAGATCGATCCTGCGGCCTATGAGGTTGCTGTTGCTAGCGCTGCTGCAATCGTCGCCAAGACGCAGGCGACGGCCAAGACCGCCGAAGTCAACGCTGCACGCAACGCGGCGTTGGTCGAGATCGATGCCATCAGCCGCCAGCTGTATGACGAAAGCTTGGCCTTGGTGCAACAAACGGCTGCTGACGTGGCGGTGGCCCAAGCCGCGCTGGACAACGCCCGCATCAATCTGGCTTACACCCGCATCGTGGCGCCGATCTCCGGGCGCACCAGTCTTTCAACGGTGACGCCGGGTGCCCTGGTGACTGCCAATCAGGTCGCCGTTCTCACGACCATCTCGCAACTCGACCAGGTCTATGTCGATGTGACCCAATCCAGCACTGATCTGTTGAACCTCAAGAGCGATCTGGCGAAAGGCCGTTTTGAGCGTGTCGGCCAAGGCGATGCGCGTATCCGTATCAAGCTTGAGGACGGGCGTGCCTATCCGCATCCGGGTCGGCTGCAGTTTTCAGGCGTGAGTGTGGAACCCGGCACCGGGGCTGTTACCCTGCGGGCCGTGGTGCCCAATCCGGACGGCTTGCTGATGCCAGGCATGTATGTGCGAGCGCAGTTGGACACTGGCGTGACCTCACAAGCTTTGTTGGTGCCGCAGCAGGCGGTGACCCGTGACACGACAGGCCAAGCGAGCGTGCTGGTGGTTGATGCTGCCAGCAAGGTTGAGCGCCGCACCGTCAGCTTGGACGTTGCCGTGGGTAACCGTTGGATGGTCGTGGCTGGCTTGGTGGCGGGTGAGCGCGTCATCGTCGACGGCTTGCAGCGTGTTCGTCCGGGTGACCTCGTCACCACCGAAGACGTGGTGATCAAGCTCGCAGCGAAAGCCGCTCCAGTCGCCGCTTCCAGCAACGCTCGCTGAGAAAGCGACTCATGGCACATTTTTTCATCGATCGCCCCATCTTTGCCTGGGTTCTGGCCATTGTCATCATGCTGGGCGGCGCTTTGTCCATCAGCACCTTGCCAGTGGAGCAATACCCGGACATTGCGCCGCCGCGCGTTTCCATCACCGCGCTCTATACCGGTGCCTCGGCCGAGACGGTGGAAAACTCGGTCGCCCAAGTCATTGAACAGCAGCTCAAGGGCTTGGACAACCTGCTTTACATGGGCTCGGACAGCGATGCTTCCGGCCGCTCGCGCACTACCTTGACCTTCAACCCCGGTACCAATATTGATGTTGCCCAGGTGCAGGTGCAAAACAAGTTGCAGCAGGCCTTGTCGCGCCTGCCGCCCGAGGTGCAAAGCCGTGGGGTCACCGTCACGAAGGGCGGTAACGACTACTTGATGACGTTCACCTTCACCTCGCCTGACCCGAGTGTCAGCCAGGTGGACATTGGTGACTACCTCAGCAGCAACCTGATTGATGTGTTGGGCCGTGTGGATGGCGTCGGCGACATCCAGTTGTTTGGCACTCCTTACGCCATGCGCATCTGGTTAGACCCCGCTAAGTTGCAAAAATATGCACTGATGCCTTCGGATGTGCGCAGCGCCGTGCTGGCACAAAATGCCCAAGTTTCCGCAGGCCAGCTCGGGACCTTGCCGGCCGTCGGCGAGCAGCAGCTCAGTGCCACGATCACGGCACGCACAAAGCTCAAAACCGTCGAAGAGTTCAACAACGTTTTGCTCAAAGCCACACCCGACGGCGCCGCTGTGTTTATCAAAGATGTGGCGCGGGTTGAGCTCGGTGCTGACAACCTGACCATCACTTCGCGCCTGAATGGCCAACCGGGTGCCGGCATGGGAATTGTGCTGGCCGACGGCGCTAACGCGCTGGCTGTGTCTGCGGCGGTCAACGCCAAGATTGCTGAGCTCCAGCCCTTTTTCCCCTACGGCCTGACACCTTTCGTCAGTTCGGACACGTCGCCATTTGTGCGTGCCTCGACCAAGGCTGTGTTGATCACGTTGGTCGAAGCCATGGTGCTGGTGGTGCTGGTTATTTTTGTGTTTTTGCAAAATTTTCGCGCGACGTTGATTCCGGCGATTGCCGTCCCTGTGGTGCTGTTGGGCACCCTGGGCATCTTGTCTCTGGCCGGTTACTCGATCAACACCCTGACCATGTTTGCTCTGGTGCTGTCCATCGGGCTGCTGGTCGACGATGCGATTGTGGTGGTGGAAAACGTCGAGCGTGTGATGAGTCAGGAAGGCTTGTCACCTAAAGAGGCCACGCGGAAATCCATGCGCGAGATCACACCTGCGTTGGTCGGCATTGGCCTGACGTTGTCGGCGGTGTTCATTCCCATGGCCTTTTTCGGCGGTTCGACGGGCGTGATTTACCGCCAGTTTTCGATCACCATCGTCTCAGCCATGGTGCTGTCCGTGTTTGTCGCGTTGACACTCACGCCGGCCATGTGTGCGACCTTTCTCAAACCGGTGGCCAAGGGTCAGCACAGCGCGCATGGCGACAAACCGCGTCGCGGTCTGTTCGGTATTTCAGACCGGTTTTTTCACTGGTTCAACCACCACTTTGACCGCAATGCCGTGCGTTACCAAAGCAGCGTTGGTTCCCTGATGCGCCGCAGCAAGCGCATGGCGGTGCTGTTCCTGCTCTTGTGTGTCGGCATGGCGGTGATGTTTCTGCGTCTGCCAACCTCCTTTTTGCCGAACGAAGACCAAGGCTTCATGTCGGTGCAAATCACCTTACCAGCCGGCGCTTCCAACGCACGCCTGCAGGTGGTGATGGCCGAAGTGCAGCAATACATTGCCAAGCAGCCCGACGTGATCAGTTTCAACTCCATCACCGGTCTAGGGGGCGATCAGAGTTCGGCACGCGGCTTTGTCCGTTTGACCGACTGGAGCCAACGCCAACGTCCCGAGCAAAGCGCCGCAGCGATTGCCCGAAAAGCCACCAGTGACTTGGCGGTGATTCGCGATGCGCGCATCTTCGTGCTGCTGCCGCCCGCCGTGCGGGGTTTAGGTGCCAATGCGGGTTTCAACTTCCATCTCAAGGACCTCAACGGCTTGGGCCATGATGCGCTGGTGGCGGCGCGTGACCAAGTGCTGAGGCTGGCTGCGCAGCGACCCGAGCTGGGTAATGTGCGCGCCAACAACCTCGACGATACGGCGCAACTCAGTGTGATCATCGATGACCGCAAAGCCGCTGCGCTCGGTTTAGCGACTGCCGATATCAACAATGTGCTGTCCAGCGCCTTGGGTGGCAGCTACATCAACGACTTTTTGAATGGCGGCCGGGTCAAGCGCGTCTACATGCAGGGCGACGCGCCTTACCGCATGCTGCCGCAAGACATCGGTCCCTGGACCGTGCGCAACGACCAAGGCGAGATGGTGCCATTTTCAACCTTCACCTCGACCGAGTGGACTTTTGGATCGCCGCAACTGCGGCGCTACAACGGCAGCCCGAGTTATGAGTTCGTCGGTAATCAGGGGCCGGGCGTGAGCTCAGGCGTGGCCATGGATGCGATCGAGGACATCATGTCCCAGATGCCGCCGGGCATTGGTTATGAGTGGACGGGTGCTTCGCTGCAGGAGCGAATGTCTGGAGCCCAGGCGCCGCTGCTGTACGCGATTTCCATCCTGTTCGTATTTCTGTGTCTGGCTGCACTTTACGAGAGTTGGTCGGTGCCGCTGGCAGTGATTCTGGCTGTGCCTCTGGGCATACTAGGTGCCTTGCTGTTCACCGACTTGCGCGGCTTGACCAACGACGTCTACTTCCAAGTCGGATTATTGACGACGGTCGGGCTGGCCTGCCGAAACGCGATCTTGATCGTGGAGTTCGCTACCCAACTTCAGCAGCGTGGCATGAACGCGTTTGATGCGGTTCTTGAAGCCGTGCATTTGCGCCTGCGGCCCATCTTGATGACCTCGCTGGCCTTTGGCTTTGGCGTCTTGCCTTTAGCCATTGCCTCGGGTGCGGGTGCCGGTGGCCGTCAGGCGATTGGCACGGCGGTGCTGGGCGGGATGATTTCGTCGACCGTGTTGGGCATCTTTTTTGTACCGGTGTTTTTCTTGTTGATTCGCAGCTGGTTTTCAAAGAAACCCGATGCAGCAGCTTCGCCAGAAGGCCAACCATGATGCGAGTCCTATCCAAGATAAGCCTGCTGGCGACGGCTGTTTTGCTGGCCGGTTGTGCCAGCTTATCCCCTGACTACAAACGCCCGGCTTTGCCGGTGCCGTCAACGCTGGGCAATTCGGCGACTGACAGCGCGGCGGCCGGCAGCGAGGTTCCTTTGTTGGGCTGGCGCGACTTCGCCCAAGGCCCGCAGTTGCCGGCACTGATCGCGCTGGCGCTGGACAACAACCGTGACCTGCGTGTGGCGGTGCTGTCGATTGAAAGAGCACGCGCCCTTTATGGCGTGCAACGCGCCAACCTGTTCCCCACCATCGCCGCGACGGGGCAGGGCAATCGCAGCCGCACGCCGCAGGACCTGAACGCCAGCGGCAGTGCGCAAGTCACCAGCCAGTTCAGCGCGCAGCTGGGTTTGAGCAGTTATGAGCTTGATTTTTTTGGCCGCGTTCGCAACCTCAACGATGTGGCGCTGCAGGAATATCTGCGGGTCACGGAAAACCAGCGCAGCGTGCAGCTGACTCTCGTGGCCGAGGTCAGCAACGCCTGGCTGACGCTGGCGGCTGACCGGCAACGTTTGCAGCTGGCACAAGAAACGCTGGCCAGCCGTGAGGCCTCGTATGCGCTGACTGAGCGCATCTTTGCGCTCGGTGGCACCTCGGGTCTGGTGCTGGCACAAAACCAGACGACGGTAGACAGCGCACGCCTCGATGTGGCCAACTTCACCAGCATGGTCGCGCGGGACCGCAATGCGCTTGACGCGTTGGTCGGTTCCAGCGTGCCGGCAGATCTGCTGCCGACCAGCGCAGCGCCCGGCCCGAGCGGTCTGCTCGCCATCGCTGCGGCCAAGCCAGTGGCGTCGGTCTTGCTGGCGGTGCCAGCAGACCTGTCTTCTCGGGTGCTGTTGCAGCGGCCTGACGTCGCGGCGGCGGAGTTCAGTTTGCGTGGCACTTACGCCAGCATTGGCGCGGCTCGCGCGGCGTTTTTCCCCAGCATCAGTTTGACGGCATCGGTGGGCACCGGCAGCAATGCCTTGTCGGGTTTGTTTGAGAGCGGCAACGGCAGCTGGAGCTTCATTCCGCAAATCAGGCTGCCGATTTTTGATGCCGGCCGCAACCAATCCAACCTGGAGGTGGCCGAAGCCAATCAAGGAATAGCCCTGGCGCAGTATGAAAAAGTCGTGCAGACAGCCTTTCGCGAAGTCGCCGATGCCTTTGCTGACCGCGCCACCTTGGCGCAGCGTCTGGCCGCACAAACCTCCTTGCTGGAGGCTACCCAGAGGACCTTCACCCTGTCGGATGCGCGTTTCCAAGCCGGCGTCGACAACTACCTGACCGTACTCGATGCGCAGCGTTCGCTGTATGCAGCGCAACAGACCTTGATCGGTTTGCAACTGGCTGAACAGGCTAATCGCATCACGCTTTACAAGGTGCTGGGCGGTGGTTAAGACCTAAGATAGGTTGACAGATCAAACACCGTTGGATTCCTATGAACGACAAAATATCTCAGCTGATGACCAAGATGGCCGAGTTAGAAGATGAGCTTCGCACCGCCATTCACGAACAAGAAAACAAGATGTTCTTTGAGATCAAAGGTAAACGCGTGGAGTTTGAAAGCTCAGTCAGGGCGGCACACAAAAAACTCAAAACCAATTTCTTTCGCTGGCTCGTGACCAACCGGCCGCAGAACCTGATCACCGGGCCGGTCATCTACGCCATGATCATTCCGCTCGTGATGCTCGACTTGTGCGTCAGTTTTTACCAGTGGGTCTGCTTTCCGGTTTACGGGGTGGTTAAAGTCAAACGCTCCGACTACATCGTGTTCGACAGGCACCAACTGAACTACCTCAACTTCATTGAGAAATTTCACTGCACATATTGCGAATACGGCAACGGGCTGATGAGCTACATGGCAGAAATTCTGGCGCGCACAGAGGAGTATTTTTGCCCCATCAAACACGCGCACAAACTCTTGGGGACCCATGCACGCTACAAGCGTTTTTTGGACTACGGCGACGCGACGGACTATGCTGCTAAGTTGGAAGCCTACAGAGTTGGACTCGGTAAAAAAACCTCAACTTGACTGAACCAGAGTCAATAAATAAACACTGATTTGAAAAACAACATGCCTGATACACAACCCTACACTCCGCCCAAAGTCTGGACCTTTGACAGTGAGAACGGCGGGCAGTTTGCCAGCATCAACCGGCCGGTGTCGGGGGCCACGCATGAGCAGGTGTTGCCGCGTGGCAAGCACCCGCTCCAGCTGTATTCATTGGCCACACCCAATGGCGTCAAGGTCACGGTCATGCTGGAAGAGCTTCTGGCGCTTGGCTTCAGCGGCGCTGAGTACGATGCTTGGCTGATCCGCATTAACAAGGGCGACCAATTCGGCAGCGGCTTTGTCGAGGTCAACCCCAATTCCAAAATTCCTGCGCTGATGGATTACAGCGGATCAAAGCCGGTCAGGGTCTTCGAGTCCGGCTCGATTCTGATGTACTTGGCAGAGAAGTTCGGCGTCTTGTTGCCGACGGAACCAGCCGCCCGCGCAGAGTGCTTGTCTTGGCTGTTTTGGCAGATGGGCAGCGCGCCGTATCTGGGCGGTGGCTTTGGTCATTTCTACGCCTACGCGCCGACAAAAATGGAATACCCCATCAACCGCTTTGCGATGGAAGTCAAACGCGAGTTGGACGTGCTTGACAAACGACTGGCAGAAAGCCGCTATGTCGGCGGAGACGACTACAGCATTGCCGACATCGCCATCTGGCCTTGGTACGGCGGTCTGGTCTTGGGTCAGTTGTACGAAGCCGCTGAGTTTTTGGCGGTGCATGAGTACACGCATGTGCTCCGCTGGGCGAATGACATTGCAACGCGTCCTGCCGTGATCCGTGGTCGGATGGTCAACCGGGTGATGGGGCCTTTGGCGTCGCAGTTACACGAACGTCACGACGCCGGCGACTTTGCCATGCGCACAGAGGACAAACTGGTGCCTGCATCGGAGTGAATGCCGGCGAAGGAGAGTGACTGGCCCTCAGGCCAGCAGCGCCAACGTGACCAATGACAGCCCGGTCGAATAACCGATGGCGCGGGCAA
>JBEDKR010000049.1:0-8697 GCA_041172005.1 Pseudomonadota bacterium | reverse complement strand
GATTTGTGTCGTTTTACGGCCTTCTTCGGAGGCCAGATACAAGGATAAAGCCGCGTCTTTGAGACTCGCCACGCGGCCAAAGAAATCAATCTCATAAGAGGTCATCGCCAAGCCAGCGGTGTAAGCACTGGTGATGGTGCCGTTGCCCGTAGTACTGGGTTGGCGCAAGCCGGTGACGCCGGCACCGATGGTCGGAAACTGATTGGCGCGGCTGATCTGAAACTGGGCTCGGGTCTGCTCGATGGTCAGCACCGCGATGCGCAGATCGCGGTTGTTGGTCAGCGAGACCTCGATCAATTTACGCAGTTGAGGGTCACTGAAGAAGCTTTGCCATTCGAGCGATGAAGCCGCTTGACCTGCCGGCGCGGCACTGGTGGTCGCCAGTCCGAGAGCTGGCCAATCACCGGCCAGCGGCGACGCCGGACGCTCGTATTTAGGGGCCATGGAGCAGCCTGCCAGCACCAGTGCTGCAGCCAACACGCTCAAGCGTTGAGTCATCATTGTGGTCATACCTGATCTCCTGCGGAAGCACCGGCTGGCAGGTCATTCGGCATCTCTTTGGCATGCATGCGGCGTTGCCGCTCACTGCCCTTGAAGAAGCCCCGCACGATGACAAAAAATACGGGAACGAAGAACACTGCTAAGGCCGTGCCCGTGATCATTCCGCCCAGCACGCCAGTGCCAATCGCTCGCTGGCTGGCAGAACCTGCGCCGCTGGCCAAAGCCAGTGGCAACACGCCCAGACCAAAAGCCATCGAGGTCATGATGATCGGACGAAAACGCAGTCGCGCGGCAGCCAGAGCGGACTCGGTCACGCTCTTGCCCTGCGCCTGCAAGTCTTTGGCAAACTCGATGATCAAAATCGCATTTTTAGCCGTCAGTCCGATGATGGTGATTAATCCGACTTGGAAATACACGTCGTTGGCATAACCCCTGAACAGCGTGGCCAGCAGCACACCCAGCACACCGAGCGGCACGACCAAGATGACAGACAGCGGAATTGACCAACTTTCGTACAAAGCCGCCAAGCAGAGGAAGACCGCCAAGATAGCGAAGCCGTACAGAATCATGGCTTGCGCGCCGGCCAATTTTTCCTCGCGGGACTGACCCGTCCATTCAAAGGCAAAACCCTGCGGCAACTGACCGGCCAAACGCTCCATCTCGACCAGCGCTGCGCCGGTGCTGTAGCCGGCGGCAGGCGCACCTGAGATACGCATGGCGGGGTAGCCGTTATAGCGCACGGTTTGCATCGCGCCAGTCACCCAGCGCGTGCTAGAAAAGGCCGCCAACGGCACTTGCTTGCCTTGGTTGCTGATGGCGTGCAAACGCATCACGTCCGCCGGTTGCATACGCGCTGGCGCGTCGGCCTGCACGATCACCCGCTGCAAACGTCCGCGGTTTGGAAAGTCGTTGATGTAGCTGGAACCCAGCGCTGTAGAGAGCGTCGCATTGATCGAATCAAACGGCACGCCCAAGGCATTGGCTTTGTCCCTGTCAATATCGATTTGCAGCTGTGGCGCGTCTTCAAGGCCTTCAGGTCGAACCTGTGTCAAGACCTTGCTCTGACTGGCCAAACCGACCAACTGGTTGCGTGCGGCAATCAATGCCTCTCGACCAGAACCGGCCCGGTCCTGCAAACGGAACGTGAAACCTGAGGCGTTGCCGAGTTCAGGAATCGGTGGTGGGCTCAATGGAAAGATGAAGGCATCGCGGATACCTGACAACGCGCCAAAAGCACGGTCAGCCAACCCCTGTGCCGACTGGCCAGGTCCGGTGCGTTGGCTCCAATCTTTCAAGGTGACAAATGCCAATGCGGCGTTTTGCCCTTGACCCGAAAAGCTGAAGCCAAGTACACCGACCATGCTTTCGACTTCCGGTTGTTTCAGGAGGTAGCCCTCGACCTGCTCAACTACCGCGCGCGTGCGCTCTTGTGTGGCACCTGCGGGCAACTGAATATTGACAAGCATCGTGCCCTGGTCTTCGGCCGGCAGAAAAGATGTTGGCAGCCGTGAATAGACCAGTACAACCACACCCACAATGGCGGCGTAAATCACCAGGTAGCGGGCAGCGCGCCGCAAAATGCGGGCAACCGCGCCTTCATAGGCCTTGGTGGTGCGTGCAAAGCCCCGGTTGAACCAGCCGAAGAAACCCTTTTTCTCGACATGGTGGCCAGCGACCACTGGCTTCAGCAAGGTGGCGCACAGCGCCGGGGTCAGCGACAGCGCCATGAACGCAGAGAAGGCAATCGAGGTGACCATCACCGCCGAGAACTGGCGGTAGATGTTGCCGGTTGAACCGGCAAAAAAGGCCAACGGCACAAACACGGAAATCAGCACCACCGTCACGCCAATGATGGCGCCAGAAATCTGACCCATGGCTTTGCGGGTGGCCTCTCGCGGCGACAGACCTTCCTCGCTCATGATGCGTTCGACGTTCTCCACCACGACGATCGCATCATCTACGACGATGCCGATCACCAGCACCATGCCAAACATCGTCAGCACATTGATCGAAAAGCCCAACGCCAGCAACGCACCAAAAGTACCCAGCAAGGCGATCGGTACAACCAATGTTGGGATGATGGTGTAGCGCCAGTTTTGCAAAAACAAAAACATCACCAGGAACACCAGCGCCACGGCTTCCAGCAAGGTGATCACCACCTGCTGGATGGAGATCTTGATGAAGCGTGAGCTGTCGTAAGGAATCGACCAGTTCACGCCCTGCGGGAAAAACGCCGACAACTCGCCCATGCGTTTACGCACCGCATCGGCTGTGGCCAGTGCGTTCCCGGTGGGCGCGAGCTGCACGCCGATACCGGTGGACGGCTTGCCATTCAGACGGGCTGAAGTCGCAAAGGTTTGCGCTGCCAGTTCAATCCGGGCGACATCCTTCAAACGAACGGTGGAACCGTCCGGGTTGGCGCGAAGCACAATATTGCCAAACTCTTCGGTGCTTGTCAGCTGACCGTTCACAACCACTGTGGCGGCAATCGCTTGCCCCGTGATGTTCGGTAACTCGCCGATAGAGCCGGCCGAAACTTGGGCGTTTTGCGCGCGAATGGCGGCATTGACCTCGGTCACTGACAAACTAAAGCCAACCAGCTTGGTCGGCTCGATCCAGATCCGCATGGCCTGCTCGGTACCGAAAAGCTGCGCCTGACCGACACCGGGGATGCGTTGAATTTCAGGGAGGACAGAACGTGAAGCGTAGTCGCCCAGGGTGACTGGCGTGATGGCAGGGTCGTCCGATGACAAGATGGCAAACAGCAAGAAGTTCGAACGAGACTTCTCAACCCGCACGCCCTGCTGCGTCACCGCTGCCGGCAAACGCGGCGTGGCGCGTGCTAAGCGGTTTTGCACGTCGACCTGAGCCAGGTCTGCATTGGTTCCGGTTTCAAAACTCAGCGTGATCTGGCCCGTGCCATTCGCCTGCGTCACGGACTCCATGTAGATCAGTCCAGGGGATCCGTTCATTTCCTGTTCGATGACGCCGATCACGCTCTCTTCCAGCGTGCGCGCTGAGGCGCCCGGATAGGTCGCGGAAATCACAATCGCTGGCGGTGCTACCGGCGGGTACTGGGCAATCGGCAGCTGCGTGATTGCCACGCCGCCCAACACGATGATGAACAGCGCGATGACCCACGCAAAGATAGGTCTGTCAATGAAAAACTTGGCCATTTGCCGCGCTCCTTAGTTCTTAGCCGCGGAGGCGGTAGCAGCAGGTGTGGCTGCAGCAGAGGCTGCTTTGACTGGGACAGCGGCAGCCGCGTTACCAGTCCAAGGCACCGGCTTGACGGGGACAGGACCACGCAGTTTCTGAAAACCATCAACCATCACCTGCTCACCCGCCTGCAAACCTTCCAGAACCACCCACTGACTGCCTTGTGAGTCACCCACTTTGATCTTGCGCGGTGCCACCATGCCGTCAGCGGCGACGACCATGACAGTGTCGCCTTGAGCTGAGCGTGTCACGGCCTGCTGCGGTAGCAGCATCGCGTTGGTCGCTTGTGCCTGTTCAAGGCGGACCCGAACATACAAGCCGGGCAGTAGCAAACCTTTGGCATTCGGCACTTCAGCCCGCAGCGTGATTTGGCCGGTGGCCTGATCGACCGACAAATCAGAGAACAACAAGCGACCGGATTGGGCGTAAACACTGCCGTCTTCCAGCACCAGACGCACCCTGACCGCTTCGTCACCACTGGCGCGCTTGAGCTGACCGCCCTCCAGCGCCTTGCGCAGCTTCATCACTTCAGCAGCAGGCTGGGTGAAGTTGATGTACATAGGGTTGATCTGCTGGATCACGGCCAATTGGGTGAATTCACCCTGCCCGACCAGTGCGCCCTCGGTCACCAGCGCACGACCAATACGGCCCGAAATCGGTGCCGTGACGGCTGCGTAGTCAAGCGTGATCTTGGCGGTTTGAACGGCGGCTTTGCCAACCGCTACATCGGCCTCGGCTTGCTTTTGCGCGGCCTCGGCATTGGCGAATTCCTGCTTGCTGACGGCATTCGCCTTGACCAGCGGCAGGTAACGCTGAGCCAGCGAAGTGGCTTGCTCCAGATTGGCTTGTGCACGTGCCAAGGAGGCTTGCGCGCTGGCATAGGCCGCCGCATAAGGGGCCGAATCGATGGTGAACAAAGCCTCACCGGCCTTAACATCGCTGCCCTCGCTGAACAGTCGTTTCTGCAAAATGCCGGCGGCGCGAGCCCGCACTTGTGCAACGCGTGAAGCCTCCAGTCGGCCAGGCAATTCAGTCGTCAAACCGATGTCGCTGAGCGCGACCGTCACCACGCCGACCTGGGCCAGCGGCGGTGCAGCACCTGCAGCTGCGTCCTTGTTTCCCTGGCCACAACCGGCCAGCAAGAAGGCCGTCAACACGCCACCGACCCACAAGGGTCTGGCAGCACGTGTCATTGAAAAATCAGACAAAGATGATGTGGAAAAGGACATGCGGTTCCTCGGATGAACAAGAGCAGAAAAGGCAAAAACGGCGTAAAAGCAGGGCTAGCAAGTCCTGCGGTCGCAAAATTTTACAAAAACGGAGTTTACATACATTTATGAATGTATATTGACGAACTCAGTAATAACCCGAAGATGAGGAGGTCCAAAATTGGTTCGTCGTACAAAAGAAGAAGCCCTTGCCACTAGGCACCGCCTGCTGGACGCCGCCGAAGTACTGTTTCTGGCCAAAGGGGTGTCACACACTTCGCTGCAAGACATCGCTCGCGAGGCCGAAGCCACACGCGGTGCGGTTTACTGGCACTTCAAGGACAAAGCCGATTTATTCAACGCCATGATGGACCGGGTCACCCTGCCGCTTGAGGCCTCACTGGAATTTCTGGCGCACGATCACCGGGCCAAGCCATTGGCGCACATCTGCAGCGCCACGCGCCAAGCCTTGCTTCGCATAGCCACCGACCCCCAGACCTGTCGGGTCTTTGAAGTGGCCACGCAGAAAGTTGAATACATTGATGAGCTGCAAGCCATTCGTCTGCGGCATCTGCGCGTCCGTGACTCGTTTTTAGAGCATATCGAGAGCAGTCTGAAAGCCGCAGCGCTAAGTCAGGCGACGCTGCTGCGCATACCGCCAATCGCCGCAGCACAGGGACTTCATGCGCTGATTGATGGCTTGATTCAGAATTGGCTGCTTGATAAAGAAGCCTTTGACCTGGTCGCGGTTGGAGAGCAGGTGATGGATGTGTATCTGGCCGGCTTGGGGCTGAAGCCAGAAGACTGAACACACCAGTCAGTGAAGATGGCGCGGTTTGCGTCCGCCGCCGCCATGGCCAGAGCCCCCTGAAGAGCCGCCTTGACCACGCGGTGGTTTACCGAGCTGCATCGAATCGACCAACGACGTGAAGCGCCGCTCAAAGAGCTTGTCCACCGCAGCAACCACTTCGCCAAGCTCGGAAGCGTCAAAGTGCCGCTCCATCAAGCTGATGGTGTCTTGCACCAACAAATCACGCTGCACCTGCATGATGGCCGCTGGTGTCGGGCCAACGAAATACATCGCGAAATCATCGCGTGCGTCGCCCGCATTGTCCATTTCTTCATCTTCATCATCGAAGTCGGCGTCATAAAACGTGACTTCAATCGGAGCACCACTTTCAGCCAGATCGTTCAAGGCCATGCACATCTCGTCGAGGGCTTGCCGGAAATCTTCGTCGCCCGAAACCGTCCAGCACATCTGAAGTAAATGTGCCTGCACATCAAGACGAATGCCAGGTTCTTCTTCGTACGAGCTGGCAGCCCCCTCCACAAGCGACTTGGCACCCGCATATTTCCACAGAGGCTTTAATGCCTCCTGAAGTTGCTCAAAGCCGACGTCGGCGCGCAACGGAACTTCGCCATGCACATGAATTTCAAAGGGGGAGTTGTAACGAGGCATAAATCTAATCTTACCTATTTGTAGCCCCGTGGTGTCGCTAGGTTGCGAGCTTGGACATTCAAATTAAAAAGTTTTATTGTCGAACAAAAATGATCCCGCCGAAGAGCATTAGACCGATTTTTGCTGCGAGGAACGACGGAAAAAAGAAAAGCCGACCACGGCTCATGGATGGCAAAAACCTACAAAAGCGCCCCCACATTTCCGACAGACCCGACCCGCGCTGACCCAGAAAGTCACTTAGCTAGCTCAATCGGAGCTGGTCCATTTAAGAGGACATTCATCATGACATACGCAAACCTATCTACAGGCGTCAAAGCCATCTCACTGCTGGTCGCAGTGCTATCAGCCGGTAGCGTCGTGGCTACCGACACAGATACACAGAAAACACGCGCAGAAGTGCTTCAAGAGTTAGAGGATGCCAAACGCATGGGGGAAATCCCAGCCAACGACGAAAGTGGCTTGCTATTGCGCGAAGAATTTCCAGAGCGCTACCCACCCAAAGCAACCAGTCCAAGCCGTACACGAGAGGAAGTCCGCAAAGAGTTGGAGGAAGCTCAGCGAGCTGGGAAAATGCCGGCCCCAGCGACAGACTAAGATAAATGTCTAAATCAATTTAGGCAATCTAGCGTGGGCTGCGTCAGCTGTGAAAGTGGTGCCCCGGACCAGACTTGAACTGGTAAGACCTTGCGATCGAGAGATTTTAAGTCTCTTGTGTTTACCGATTTCACCACCGGGGCTTCGAAGAATTATGCCTCTTTTACAGGCGTGATGGCGTAAGGTCGGTGCAGCAAATCAAGATCGAATCCACCTAAGATAAAAATTAAGGAAATAAAAAAGGGCAGCACTGAAAAGTGCTGCCCTTTGAATTTGGAGCGGGAGAAGAGTCTCGAACTCTCGACCTCAACCTTGGCAAGGTTGCGCTCTACCAACTGAGCTACTCCCGCAATGGAGTGGAGGCGCGACCCGGAGTCGAACCGGGCTAACTGGATTTGCAATCCAGTGCATAACCGATTTGCTATCGCGCCGCTTGAACAACGAATTGTTGTACGCCTTCCGAATAGAAAAGGACAGCATTTTGAAGTGCTGCCCTTTTAATTTGGAGCGGGAGAAGAGTCTCGAACTCTCGACCTCAACCTTGGCAAGGTTGCGCTCTACCAACTGAGCTACTCCCGCGTTTCAGATCGAATTATAGCTTGGATTTTTCGCAGCTTTGAGAGCTGAGCAAAAAACTTTCTAATGATTCAATCAATGTTTGATGGCACCTGCTTGCGCACCCACCGCTGCCGCAGAGGCAGCGATGGCAGCGGCGGCCAGAGCTACCTCTTCGTCAGACAACGGCACCGGCATGCGTTCAAGTGCCACAGCCAAGACCTGGTCAATCCATTTAACCGGAATGATCTCCAAACCACTCTTCACGTTGTCTGGAATTTCTTGCAGGTCTTTGGCATTTTCTTCGGGGATCAACACAGTCTTGATGCCGCCGCGCAATGCAGCCAACAGTTTTTCCTTCAACCCACCGATGGCAGTCACTTCACCACGCAGCGTGATCTCACCCGTCATGGCCACGTCACCGCGCACCGGAATGCCCGTCAACGCAGACACAAAGGCCGTGGTCATCGCAGCACCAGCGCTCGGGCCGTCTTTCGGTGTCGCGCCATCCGGCACGTGAATATGAATGTCACGCTTTTCAAACATGTCGTCTCGGATGCCCAGCATGCGTGAACGGCTACGCACCACCGTGCGGGCAGCCTCAACAGATTCTTTCATCACGTCACCCAGCGAGCCAGTACGCGTGATCACCCCCTTGCCAGGCATGATGGCAGCTTCAATCGTCAGCAGGTCGCCACCGACTTCAGTCCACGCCAAACCGACGACTTGACCAATCTGGTTTTGCTCTTCGGCACGGCCGTAACTGAACTTGCGCACACCCAGAAAATCATTCAAATTATCTGGTGTGACAAGCACTTTGGGCTGCATCGTTTTGAGCTGAATACCCTTGACGGTCTTGCGGCAAATTTTCGACAGTTCACGCTCAAGAGAACGCACACCAGCTTCACGAGTGTAGTAACGCACGATATCGCGCACGGCGGGCTCAGAGATGTCGAGTTCGCTTTCTTTGACGCCGTTGTTCTTTAATTGTTTCGGCAGCAAATAACGCATGGCAATGCTGGTTTTTTCGTCTTCGGTGTAGCCCGAGAGGCGAATCACTTCCATGCGGTCCAACAAGGCCGATGGGATGTTCATCGAGTTAGACGTCGCGACGAACATCACGTCACTCAGGTCGAAGTCCACTTCGACGTAGTGATCACC
>JBEDKR010000048.1:0-8718 GCA_041172005.1 Pseudomonadota bacterium | reverse complement strand
TCCTTGAAGGCGCGTCTAGGCATGGTCGGTCCACGTGAAGCCAGCGCGCCACCGCCTGACGACAAGATGCCTTGAATCCGTCAGGCGGTGAGACTTTGCCTCAAGCGTGCGTTGTGACGCTTGGGATCTCAGTGGCTGGCGGCGTGTTACGGCTGCGGCCACAACGCACGATGCCGTCAATCATCACCATGCCAATGCCCGGAATGTCGCCGCGCTGAACGCTGTCCAGCAGGTCACGGCCAGCGGTGTGCTGAGCTTTGTCCATGAAGACAAAGTCAGCCGCCCGACCGACTTCAATCAAACCACAATTCAGATGACGCAGGCGCGCCGTGTTGCCGGTGGCGAAGCAAAATGTCAGCTCTGCCGGGATATTGCCCAGACTCGACAGCAGCGCCACCATGCGCAGCATGCCCAGCGGCTGCACGCCCGAGCCGGCGGGGCCGTCGGTGCCCAAAATCACACGGTGCGGGCACTTCAACTGCAACGCCGCTTGGGCTGCAGCAATCGCTACTTTTTCATTGCCGTTGTGAACGATCTCAATCGCGCGTGAGGATTGCTCGCAGAGGTCGCAGACATGCTGCTCCGACAAGGACGTGTGGCCGCCGTTGATGTGGCCGATGATGTCTGCGTCGGCTTCGAGCACCACGTCTTTGTCGATCAGGCCCGAGCCGGGGATCGACGGGCCACCGGTGTGGATGGTGCTTTGAATACCGTACTTGCGGGCCCAAGCGACCATTTCTTTGGCTTCATAGCCAGCTTTGACGGAACCCAAGCCGACTTCGCCAAGCAGCGTCACGCCGGCTTCGGCGAGTTCTTTGAAGTCGTGTTCGACCATGCCTTTTTCAATGATGGGCGCACCGGCCAGCACCTTGACACCGCCCGGGCGGAAGTTGTCAAAGGCACGCTGCGCCGTGATGGCCAGAGCCTTCAGGCCGACGATATCTTTGGGGCGACCCGGCAAGTGCACCTCACCGGCAGAAATCATGGTGGTGACGCCGCCGTTCATGGTCGATTCAATCCAGCCGAGCTGGTTTTGACGCGGCGTCCAGTCGCCAAAAACCGGGTGGACGTGGCTGTCGATCAAGCCCGGTGCCACGCAAGTTTGGTGAACGTCAATGGTGGTGCGGGCGTGGCTGCAGTCGCAGTCTTTGGCCTTGCCCACAGCGACGATCAAACCGTCTTGAACGACGATGGTGTCGGCATCCAAAATCGGTTTGTCAATGTCGCCGGACAGCAGCAAGCCGATATTGGTGATGACAACTTTGCCGGATTTTCCGTCTGCGATGACTTCAGCCATGGTGGTCCTTGGTTAGGGTGGCGTCAACATCACCGTGCGCAACACGCTGGTGGTGATGAAGTCTTGCCAGTGGGCGATGGATTCAGGTGCCTTCAGGTCTTCACCCAAAAAGGCCGACAGCGTGTGCGTGTTGGAAACGTAAAAATAACCGGTGGCGGCAATCAACAAATAAACGTCGCGGGCAACGATGTCGGGCCTGAAAACACCTTGGCGCGCACCGCTGTCAAGCAGTTGCCGAATGATGGAAATGGCGGGAGACGAATAGTCGCGGGCCCGGCTGGACTTGACGATGTGCTTGCCACGGTGCAGGTTTTCGGTGTTCAGCAGCGTGATGAACTCGGGGTTCTTGCTGTAGTAGGTGGCCACGAACTTGATCACGCCTTTGAGCGAGTCGACGGGCTTTTCAATGTCCAGAACGAGTTTGAGTTCGGCCTCGTTCATACGGCGGTACATGTCTTCCAGTACTTCGATGAACAAGCCTTCTTTGTTGCCGAAGTAGTAGTAAATCATCCGGTCGTAAGACTTGGCAGCCTGAGAAATTTTCTCAACACTGCCACCTTCGTAGCCGTAACGCGCAAAGACCTTGGTGGCCGCCCGCAAGATGTTGTCGCGGGTGGTGTGGGCCGCTTGCTCCCGCACGCCGGGCCGCTTCACCGCCACAGACTTAGCGCTGGCGGCGGCTTTGGGTTGGCGTGCGGCAGTGGCCATTCACTGTTCGGCGAAGGCGCGCTCAATGACGAAGTCACCTTGACGCACGGTGTTGCCCTCTTTGAAGCCGCGCTCTTCGAGCATGCGCTTCAGGTCTTTCAACATGCCGGGGCTGCCGCAGATCATGACGCGGTCTTCGACCGGGTTGAGGGCCGGCAGGTTCAGGTCGGCCATCAGCTTGCCGCTCTCGATCAGGTCTGTCACGCGACCGGTGTTGCGGTAGGCCTCGCGTGTGACGGTCGGGTAATACAGCAATTGCTTGGAGATCATCTCGCCCAGAAACTCATGCTTTGGCAGCTCGTTGACGATCAGGTCTTGGTAAGCCAGTTCGTTGACTTGGCGCACACCATGCACCAGCACCACTTGCTCGTACTGCTCATAAGTGGCGGGGTCGCGGATGATGCTCATGAAAGGCGCCAGACCGGTGCCGGTCGACAGCAAATACAAACGTTTGCCGGGCAGCAGGTAGTCCACCAGCAAAGTGCCAGTGGGTTTGCGGCCGACGATCACGGTGTCACCCACCTTGATGTGTTGCAGGCGCGATGTCAGCGGGCCGTCCTGCACCTTGATGCTCAAAAATTCCAGATGCTCGTCGTGGTTAGGACTGACGATGCTGTAGGCGCGCAGCAGCGGCTTGTCGTTGACGCGCAGACCGATCATGGTGAAGTGACCGTTGCTGAAACGCAGCGACTGGTCGCGGGTGGTCGTGAAGGTGAACAGCGTGTCGGTCCAGTGGTGAACTGACAAAACCCGTTCTTCGTTGAAAGCGCTCATGGTGTGTACGTGTAAATCATGGATGGGAAGGCGAAGCAGCTATTGTCGACGAGACGTTCGTCCAAAAAAGCGCGCTCGGGTAAATCACCCTTGCACAGACATTCCGGATGCGCTAAAGTAAATTATAAATGTAGTGTTCGCAACATTCAAGTGTAGTATTCACAACATCAATAAATAATTGCGGGGCCGACTGAACCACCTAGGCGCGGACGGAAATTGACAGTCAACATGACAGAACACACCAAAACAGACGGCCTTCCCGGCATGGACAATCCGCAACCAGCAGCCGCACCTGAGCCTGCGGGCGGGCGGGCGGTCATTGCCAAAGTCGCCTGCAACGCCTGCCCGGTGTTGTGCCAAATTTCCGAAGGCCGCAGCGGCGCCTGTGACCGCTACGCCAATCAAGGCGGCTTGCTGATCCGGGTCGACCCGGTGGTGTTTTTGCGGCGCAGCCTAGCCGAACCAGAAGCGCGCTTAGTGCCGTTCACGCCACGGCCACAAGCACAAACAGAAGACGCAAACAGCACTTGGAACGGCGACCTGCTGCTGGCCGATGAAGTTTTCATCACGGGTGTGGGTTCGTCCACCACCTATCCCGACTACAAACCCGCACCCTTCATTGTCTCGTCGCAGGCGGACGGTGTTGACTTGGTGACGGTGGTGACCGAAGGCATCTTCAGTTATTGCAGCCTCAAAGTGAAGATCGACACAGACCGATTTTTAGGCCCAGAGCAAGCCAATATCCGCTGCAAAGGCGAGGTCGTCGGTCACGTCACCACCGCTGAATACGGCTCACAGATGCTGTCCCTGGGCGGCGTCCACCACCTGACGGGTGGTAGCAAAAAAGAAGGCCGCGTCACCGTCGAAATGATGGAAGCACTGGGAAATAAAAAGCCGGTTGAACTGACAATTGACGGCGGCGCACAAATCCTCATCCAAGCCGGCAAAGCACCGATCGTCAACGGCGTTGAAGAAAAGCGCATGCGGGTGGGCTGCGGCTCAGCAACCATCGGTATTTTTGCCATGCAGCTGGTCGGCAAGGTCGACGAAGTGGTGGTGGTCGACGACCACATCACCGGCGTGTTGACCGAGCACCAAGCCGGCCGCTGCCTAGACATGCCGCCTTCGGGCATTCAAATAAGTGGTCGTAAGTCGACGCCGGGCCGTTACTTTCAAGTGGCCAATCCAGGCACGGGTTGGGGTGGTACCGACATCGACAATCCACTCGCCATCATCGAAGGCTGGAACCCGGCGGTCGCTTGGCCCGGCTTGCGTTTGCTCATGACATCGACGACAGGGGAGCATGCGACTTGGTATGTACTCAACGACGCACTGCAACCCATTGAACAAGACATGCCCGACGAGATTCGTCTCATCGTTGACCGCATTGGCGAAAACTGTGAGCCGTCCCTGACGACTGTGCTGTTTCTCGGCGGTGCCGGCGGCAGCCTGCGCGCTGGCGTGACCGAAAACCCAATTTTGCTGACGCGCGCCATCAAGAGCGCGCTGGTGAATGTGACTTGCGGTGGTGCCCCGGCCTACGTCTGGCCGGGTGGCGGCATCACCATGATGGTCGATGTGATGCGCATGCCCGACAACAGTTTTGGAACGGTGCCAACACCAGCCATCGTCGCGCCGATTGAGTTCAGCATGAAGCTCGAAGACTACCGCGCACTCGGCGGTCATATGGACTATGTGCGCACGCTTGAAGAAGCGCTGCGACATGGTGCGTGGCACAACGAAGGTGCGCCTTTGGCACGATCATGGGAGCCACTGGCACCCGCCAATCCGTGGCCGCTGGCCAGGCCGCCTCTGCTCGGTTAAACACCGCGCAACGCGTCGTCTTTTCATGGCAGCCCAACGCACACTTCTCTCGGGAAATCGCTGGCATTTCCAGCATGGCCCGATCGACCTGGTCATCGGCGCTGATGGTGATTCATCTGCAGTGCTAGCTGCGCACGAATCCGCTTGGCAGCGCTTCAGCGAGGTCTTGCCAGAGCTGGTGCAAGAGCTGACGCAATTGCAACTCGCAGTCCGTGGAGACTGCCGTTTAGGCGGCCCGGTAGCGCGTCGCATGTGGCAGGCCTGCCAACCGTTTGACAGCGACTTCATCACGCCGATGGCGGCGGTTGCAGGCTCTGTCGCGGACGAATTAATCGCGCACTATCAACGCCCGGGCGTGCAGCGCACATGGGTCAACAACGGCGGTGACATTGCACTGCATTTAGCGCCCTCGCAGTCGCTGCGTGTGGGTTTGTATGCCGACCTCGCGCGGCTCGACACAGCGCAGTTGCAAAGCGGTTTGCAGCTTGACGGACATCTCGTCGTGAGCGCCGACATGCCGGTGCGCGGCATCGCCACCAGCGGCTGGCGTGGCCGCAGTTTTTCACTCGGCATCGCGGACAGCGTGACGGTGTTGGCGCGCACCGCAGCGCAAGCCGATGCAGCCGCCACGGTCATCGCCAATGCGGTGAATGTGAGGGACGCCCGCGTGCAACGGCAACCTGCGTCTGCACTCAAAGACAACAGTGATTTAGGTGAGCGACTCGTCACCACCGATGTACCGCAGCTAGAGCCTGCGCTGGTACTTCGTGCGCTCAAGGCCGGGCTGCAAAAAGCACAAGCCTTGCGTGCTGCAGGACTGATTTTTTCTGCCGCGCTGGTTTGTCAGAATCAGATCCTGAACACGCATGAAAATTTACACCGCGAAGCCGATTCAACAGACAACAATAGACGTCATGGCCTAGTCCTTGCATGACACTGAAATGGAACTCCAGAACATGATTGAAATAAGACGCACCTTCACCCACGTAGAACACATTTTTCACGAATTTGGTCCTGTAGCTGAAACCCCATTGCTGCGCGGCGCCATCGGCGTCGTGATGACGAATCCATTTGCCGGTCGCTACGAACCAGAGTTGCTACCCATGATGCATGCGCTACAACCCGTCGGTGTGGCCATGGCCGAACGCTTGCGTGCTGCCATGGGCGTGCCGGCTGAGCAGATTCAGAGTTACGGCAAAGGCGCCATCGTCGGTGCAGACGGTGAGCAAGAGCACGGCGCCATGTGGCATGTGCCGGGCGGCTACGCCATGCGCGAACTGCTGGGCTGGAAAGGTGACCGCGACGCCTATGCCAAAGGCTTGGGCGAAGTCAAAACCGGCCAACCGGGCAATGCGCTGTCCATCGTTCCATCCACCAAAAAAGTCGGCGCACCGGGCACCACCCTCGACGTGCCGCTCACACACATCAATGCGAGCTATGTGCGCAGCCACTTCGACGCCATTGAAGTGCGCGTCCCGGGTGCACCCTTGGCCGACGAAATCGTATTTATTCTGGCCATGAGCTGCGGCGCGCGGGTGCATGCACGGATGGCAGGGCTTGCCGCCAGCGCTATCAGCCAGTGGGATGGCTTGCGCTGAACGCGTCAGTCGTCAACTGCAAAAACCCTATTTAAGAAAAATCCAGGAGCACCACATGCCAGCCAAAATCAGAAAAATCATTGTTCAAGTTGACGAGACCTGTCTTGAAATGGGTCACACCATTTCGCCGCCGACACGCCGCGCCTTGGCCATGGCTGTGATTGAAAATCCGTTCGCCGGCCAGTACGTCGAGAACCTCGACGCGCTGATCGCCATCGGCGAAGAGCTGGGCGCCTTATTGGGCCAGCGCTGCGTTGAAGCCTTGGGCATTGAACCCGGCCAAGCGCAAAGCTATGGCAAGGCCGCGATTGTGGGCGAGGCCGGTGAGCTGGAACATGCCGCCGCAATTCTGCATCCCAAGCTGGGTGCACCGCTGCGGATCGCGGTTGAAAAAGGCGCGGCACTGGTGCCGTCTAGCAAAAAACGCGGTGGCCTCGGTACCGCCATCGATGTGCCGCTGGGCCACAAAGACGCGGCCTTTGTGCGCAGCCATTTTGATGCGATGGAAGCACGCGTGTCAGACGCACCGCGTGCCAACGAAATTGTGGTGGCAGTTGTCGTGACAGACAGCGGTCGCCCACTGCCGCGCGTGGGCGGTTTGCAGGTCCACGAAATTCAGGGTCAGGACGGACTTCGGTGAAGCGGAGCCCCATTTTTTGTTATTTAATTTGCCATTGATTTATCCATCCGCAGGAGGTTTTATGAAGATGCAACTCAAAAAAGCACTGGGCGCCATGACGCTCGTCAGCCTTGTCTCGGTGCTCACACCGGCGCAGGCGCAAGACGTCATCAAGATCGGTGAGATCAACAGCTACAAGGCACAACCCGCCTTCCTCGAACCCTACAAAAAGGGCATGGATTTGGCGATTGAAGAGATCAACGCCAGCGGCGGTATCAACGGTAAAAAAGTTGAACTCATCGTTCGTGATGACAACGCCAACCCGGGCGACGCCGTCCGCGCCGCTGAAGAACTGATCTCGCGTGAAAAGGTCGACGTGCTCACCGGATCGTTCCTGTCGCACATTGGCCTGGCCCTGACTGATTTCGCCAAACAAAAGAAAGTCTTCTTCTTGGCGTCTGAGCCACTGACCGACAAAATTGTTTGGCAGAACGGCAACCGCTACACATTCCGTCTGCGCACCTCCACCTACATGCAGGTCGCGATGCTGGTGCCCGAAGCCGCCGCCTTGAAGAAAAAACGCTGGGCTGTCGTCTACCCCAACTACGAATACGGCCAGTCCGCAGCAGCGAGTTTCAAGACCCTGCTGAAAGCCGCACAGCCCGATGTTGAGTTTGTCGCGGAACAAGCGCCGCCGCTCGGCAAGGTTGACTCAGGCAGCGTGGTGCAAGCATTGGCCGATGCCAAGCCGGACGCTATTTTCAACGTGTTGTTCGGTGCCGACCTCTCGAAGTTTGTGCGCGAAGGCAACACGCGCGGTCTGTTCAAAGGGCGTGAAGTGGTCAGCCTGTTGACTGGTGAGCCCGAGTACCTTGACCCGCTCAAAGAAGAAACACCGAACGGCTGGATCGTCACCGGCTACCCTTGGTACGGCATTCAAACGCCTGAGCACAAAGCCTTCTACAACGCTTACAACGCCAAGTTCAAGGACTATCCACGCTTAGGCTCGATCGTCGGTTACAGCGCCATCAAGTCGCTGGCAGCCGGCATGAAAAAGGCCAACTCCACAGACACTGAAAAACTCATCACGGCTTTCCGTGGTTTGTCTTTGGTCACGCCGTTTGGCCCCATCACTTACCGCCCACAAGACCACCAGTCAACCATGGGTGTGTACGTTGGCCGCACGAAGAACGACAACGGCAAAGGTGTGATGGTGGACTACCGCTACCTTGATGGCGCTAAGTTCCAGCCAACTGACGCTGACGTCAAAAAGCTGCGCGCTGCAGACTGATTGTTTGGAGCCCTTCGTCCGGGGTTTTCGCCACCCGCAAAGACCCCGGATGCGCTTGACATTTCTTGACACCGTTCATTGACCCTCTAAGGCATTCATGAGTTTTTCTGGCTTCGTCGTGCAGCTGCTGAATGGCTTGGCTGGCGCCTCTTCTTTGTTCTTGGTAGCCGCTGGCTTGTCGCTGATTTTTGGCGTCACCCGGATTGTTAATTTCGCGCACGGCTCATTTTTCATGGTCGGTATCTACGTCGCTTATTCACTGGTGGCGACACTCGGCAACAGCGTTGGCTTCTGGCCGTCCTTGTTGCTGGCCGCACTGGCCGTGGCTTTGTTGGGGGCCTTGGTTGAAGTGCTGCTGCTGCGCCGGATTTACCGCGCACCTGAACTCTTTCAATTGCTGGCGACCTTTGCGCTCGGGTTGGTGATCAAAGACGGCGTGCTGTGGTTTTGGGGTGCCGAAGAACTGCTCGGCCCACGCGCACCGGGTCTCACCGGCTCGGTGTTGATTCTGGGACGGCAGTTTCCCTCGTACGATATTTTTCTGATTTTTGCGGGCCCGGTGGTGCTGGGTCTGCTGTGGTTGCTGTTGACCAAGACCCGCTTTGGC
>JBEDKR010000047.1:0-8749 GCA_041172005.1 Pseudomonadota bacterium | reverse complement strand
CCGAAAAGCAAGATGGCCTGGTGCGCATCTTGGCCGAACCCACCATCGTCGCCATGAGCGGCCAAGAAGGCAGCTTTTTGGTGGGCGGCAAGGTCTTCATTCCGATCACCCAATCGGTGGGCACAGGCGGCACCGCCGTGACGCTGCAAGAACGCGAGTTTGGCGTCGGCCTCAAGTTTGTGCCCACCGTGCTGGACGGTGGCCGCATCAGTCTGAAAGTAGCGCCCGAGGTGTCGGAGATTTCCAAAGAAACCGTCAGCTCGGGCAGCCAGAGCGGGAGCACCTTGCTACCCGCATTCACAACGCGCCGGGTTTCTACCACCGTGCAGTTGCAAGACGGTCAGAGTCTGGTCATCGGCGGCCTAGTGCGCAATAGCACCGCCGCCAACCGGAACGCGTTTCCGATCCTCGGGGAGATACCCATTTTGGGTGCGCTGTTTCGCAGCAACCAGTTTGTGGCCGACCTGACCGAGTTGGTGGTGGTGGTGCGCGCGCGCTTGGTGCAAGCGACTGACGCCTCGCCAAGCTTGCCAACCGATTCGGTGCTGCCGCCAACACGGCGAGAGTTTTTTATTGAGAATCAGCTGCAAGGCGCCCAACCGAAACCCGCCCCATCAGCAGGAGATGGCAATGCAAAACCTTAAAGCTTGCGCACTTGCTGCCTGCAAAGCAGGCTGGACGTCCACCATTGCGGGACTCGTCCTGCTTGGCTTACTAGGCTGTTCGCCACTGTTGCTCGATCAGCAAGGCCACGGCCAAGCCGTGCAAAAAGCTTTGGAAGCACAGCGCTTACGGCCCTCGCCACGCAGCGCGCAGAGTGCACCCCTGCCGGCCGCCAGCGAACTCAAACCGGCCTATGACCGGTATTTGCAGCCGCCACCGTCCACCAGCCTGACACCGCAACTGCCATGAATGAACGAGCCAGCGCCCCGGTGCGCGGGGCTCAACAGCAGCGCGGGGTGTTTGCCGTCGCCACCGCATTGGCGATGGTGGTGATGCTGGGTTTTGTCGGCTTGGCGATCGACGCCAGCCGGCTGGAACTGGTACAGGCCGAACTGCAAAACGCCGCTGATGCCTGTGCCTTGGCTGCCGTGCTGGAGCTCAACGGTTTGTCGGATGCGCCCACTCGCGGTGCCTTGGCAGGACAGTACTTGGGTGGGGCGCGCAACCGTCGCAACTTCCAAGCTGACTTGGTGGGCACCGACCAAGTCAGCCCGACTTTCAGCACGACCTTGAACGGCAGCTATCAGTCAGCCAGCGGTGGTGCCTTAGCGGCCTCCCGCTTTGCCCGCTGCGCGGTGTCGCAGCCAAGCCTGCGACATTTTTTCATGGGTCTATTGGGCATCGGCGCGTCGAATTTAGTGGCCACGGCCACGGCCACCGTGATGCCGTCGCAAAGCGTTTGCGCCATCCCCATGGCCATGTGTCAAGGTGCTGGCCCGAATGCCAACACCTTCGGCTACCAGCTTGGTGACAAGATCGCACTGGGAACGTCGCAAGTCAGCGGATTCTTCACGTGGGCGAATGTGCTGGGCACAGACACTTCCGGTGGGCTGGAGCCGTATGCGCAGGCCTTCATCGGCTTCGGTCATTGCGAAGTGCCCACCGCCGCCGACCGCTGCATTGGCATACAGACAGGCGTCGTCACTTCACTGGACGATGGTTGGAACGCCCGCTTCGGGGTTTACAAACAAGGCGGCAGCGGGCTCGACCCGGCCTTGGCGATTCCGGACCTCACCGGCTACGGTTATCGACCGCCACCAGTGGGCGGCGCTTACAGCGACTACTTGCAAAACCGCGCGCCCAGCCGGCAAGCATTTCAAGGGCACATCCCCAGCTACACATCACCAGCCAACGTGCACACGCACTACGGTGCCTCGTCACGACGGCTGGTGCCGATGCCGGTGGTGGCCTGCAGCAGTTCGGCCTGTGGAACAGGCGCCAAGCCCATTTTGGGTTGGGCCTGTGCGCTGATGCTGAGTCCAAAATCCCCCACGCAAGACGCAGAAGTCGAATTCAGAGGCCGCGCCGATGACCCGCTGTCTGGCTGCCGCACAGCCGGCCTTCCGGGTGGAACCGATGCCATTGGCCCACTGGTGCCAGTGCTGGTGCAATGATGCGAAGAAGCCGTCACTCTGCGTGCAAAAATCGACCACCAAGCCACGGTGCGGTGCTGGTCGAACTCGCGCTGCTATTGCCTTTGTTACTGCTCTTGACGCTGGCAGCAGTGGAATTTTCACAAGCCATAGCCGCCTATAAAGTCGTGGTCAATCAGGTGCGCAGCGCCGCCCGACATCTCTCCACCAAAGCCCCAGGAACAGGCCTCATTGAAGCTGAGTGTCTGCTGACCCACGGCAGCCCCAGCAGCGCCAAGCCCTGCACAGGCAGCGCCTTGTTGCCGGGATTTTCAGCCGGAAACTTTGGCGTAGCAGTGAGCGATGCCGTCAGCGCACCCACCACCCACCGGTCGCAGCGCACCACGGCAGACCTGACCGTCACCAGCGCCACCACCATCAACCTGGTGACGGTCACGGCCTCCGGCTACCAGCATCAGTTGCACTTTGCAGGATTTTTGTCAGGTGTAGTGGGAGATGCCACGAGCCTGACCTTCGGGCCGGTCAGCATGACCATGAGGCAGATCAACTGATGCGCACCTCAACTCGCCAACAGACCGGCTCGGCCTTGGTTGAGTTTGCGCTGTCCTTGACTGTTTTTTTCATGGCCTTGATTGGCGTGATCGAGTTCGCCCGCTTCATGCTGGTCGTCAACACCGCGGTCGAGGCTTCGCGTCTGGCCAGCCGCTTGGCCAGCGTGTGTGACACAGGCGCCGTGCAACAAGCTCGTATCAGGGAGCGGGTTCGGTACTTTGTCGAAGCGTCGGGCCAGATCGTGGTGGGCACCCGCAGCGACTGGCTGGTCTTCACCTACTCGCCCGCCAACTGCACACAAGCCAATTGCACCTTGGTCGAAGCCAGCCTGAGCAACCTGCAAGCGCAGCTGCTCATTCCGGTGTCCGCCATCACCCTGCCCCTCCCAGCCTACCGCAGTGCACAGGTTCGCGAAGCCATGAGCAATGTCATCGCCGGCGAACTGAACAGCAGCTGTAGCTAGCATCATGCACATCGTTTTGTTTTCAAGCCAAGTGTGGCCCTTGCCAGTGGCCACCTTTGAGGCACAGCATCAGGTCACCCGCTTGCAAGGCTCGCTGGACGAGTTGCAGGCGCGCGTGGTCGCGAGCAAGCCCGACTTGGTGCTGCTGGGTGGCTTTGAGCAAAACGAGGCTTTCCTCGAAAAAATGGAACCTCTGTTTGCAGCGCTGCCGCATGCCGCTGTGTTGCTGGTTTGCACGAATCCAGAGTCTGCTTTTTTGATGCGTGCCATGCGGGCTGGCGTGCGTGAAGTCATTTCGTCAGATGCGCCAGAGGCCATCACTGCAGCCGTGAATCGGGCCCAGGCCAAATTTCACAGCAGTCGTCAGAGTGCATCGAAAATCAACCGCTGTATCGGCATCATGCCGGCCAAGGGCGGTGACGGGGCCAGTTGTGTGGTGGCCAATCTGGCTGTGCAGTTGAGCCAAGCCCCCAGCTTGCGGGTGCTGCTGATCGATTTGTCTTTGCCTTTCGGCGACGTCGAGTTGTACCTGACACGCGAAGTCGGTGTGCACAATTTGGCTGACTTTGCAGACGAGATAGAACGTCTGGATGGTGCGCTGCTGGAGGGCATGACGAGTCACATTAGCAGCAACTTGCATTTGATCCAGTCACCGCAAACGATTGACCAGTTGATGCACATCACGCCCGGCTATGTGGACCGACTGATCCGCATTGCCGTGCAGCACTACAACTATGTGCTGCTGGACTTGCAACTCGACACCCTCAGCCTGAGCGTGTTGGAGCTGTTGGACCAGTTGGTGGTAGTGACCACGATGAATGTCCCATCGGTGCGGCACACCAGCCAGATCCTGCGCATGTGGGAGAGCTTGGGCTATGCCGCTGAAAAGCTGAAGGTTGTCGTCAACGCCTTCAGCAGCCAATCGATTGTTCGCATTGCTGATTTCGAGAAGACAGTGGGCATACAGGTCAGCCGCGTGTTGCCGATGGAAGCAGAGGGCATCAACGCGTCGCTGCTGAAAGGGGCTGCTGCGGTGCTCCTCAAGCCGAAATCAGACTTTGGCAAAGCCATCGCTGCTTGGGCTGCAGAACTGACCGGGCGAACCCCAACGGAAAAATCCATATGGCAACACTTCGGGATCAAATAGCCGCGTGGAGCAAGGGCGAGGCTTTCAAGCCTGCGGTCAAACACGCCCCGGAAACGTCAGTTTCACCGGCCACGACACCACCAGCTTCGGCGTCACCGCCCGCTGCTACCGCGCCTCAATTGCAACCACCTGCTGCGCCAATTCAAGCGCCACCCGCAGCACGGCCGCTCGCCAAAGATCTCTCGCCGGGCTACTTCGCGACCAAGATCGGACTTCACAAAGCTCTGCTGAAACGGATGGATCTAGCAGCGGCCGAGAGCCTGCCCGAAGAACAAGTTCGCAGCCAGTTAGCGCACATGGTCGACTTGCTGATTGCCGAAGAGCAACTGCCGGTGAATGAACACGAGCATCACCAGCTGATCATCGATCTGCAAAACGAAGTGCTGGGGCTTGGCCCACTCGAACCGCTGCTGGCAGACCACAGCATCAGCGAGATCATGGTGAATGGTTTTGACAAGGTCTTTGTCGAGCGCAAGGGGCGACTTGAGTTGGTCGGCACTCGCTTCAACGACAACGACCATTTGATGAAAGTCATCGACAAAATTGTCTCGCGCGTGGGTCGGCGTGTTGACGAGTCCAGCCCGATGGCGGATGCAAGACTGCCCGACGGCTCGCGCGTGAATGCCATCGTCCCGCCGGTGGCGATTGACGGACCAGCCTTGTCGATTCGTCGCTTTGAAGTAGTGCCGTTGAGAATGGCCGACCTGATTGCCAAGCATGCCTTGACAGCGGGCATGGCCGAGCTGCTGGCCGGCTTCGTCAAAGCCAAAGTCAATATCTTGATCTCTGGCGGCACCGGCTCTGGCAAGACCACGCTGCTGAACATTTTGTCGGGCTACATCCCCGAGGGTGAGCGCATCATCACCATCGAAGACACGGCTGAACTCCAACTGCAGCAAAGCCATGTGGTGCGGCTGGAAACACGCACACCCAACCTTGAAGGAACCGGCGAGGTGACCATGCGCGCATTGGTCAAAAACAGCTTGCGCATGCGGCCAGACCGCATCGTGCTGGGCGAGGTGCGCGGCAGCGAAGTGATAGACATGTTGCAGGCCATGAACACTGGCCACGACGGCTCGCTCACCACCGTGCATGCCAACTCCCCGCGCGATGCGTTGTCGCGTTTGGAAAACTTGGTGGGCTTGGGTGGCGTCAACTTACCGGTACGAGCGCTGCGGCAACAGATCAGCTCGGGCATCAACGTCATCGTGCAGGCCAGCCGCTTGAATGACGGCAGCCGAAAAATCACCAGCATCCATGAAATCACGGGCATGGAGGGCGACATCATCACGACCCAAGAGATTTTCTTTTTTGACCGCCAAGGCATGAACGCGGATGGCTCCGTAAAGGGCTTTTTCAAGGCCACCGGGGTCCGGCCTCAGCTGGCCGAAAAACTCATCACCTATGGCATTGATCTCAACGAAAGTCTGTTCGATCCAACGCATGCGCTGGACGAGCCAGGGCTCGGAGCTGGGCCATGACAGAGAACTTTTTCTACGCTGGACTGGCACTCCTGTTTGTGCTGGTCGCCGGCGCCGCCATCGCGCTGTCGACGCTGTGGTCAAGGCGATTCAGCGCCAATTCACGGGCCTTGTCGAGACGCCTGAAAGAGATTGCGCTGCGGCGCCGCGAAGATGCGCAAAGCCAGCTGCTCAAATCTGGCACTGGCCTGCAGACGGGCTGGCTGCGATGGGTGTTGGCTTACTCACCCGGGGTTCGTGCGCTGGGTCTGTTGCTGACGCGTTCTGGCAGCACACACACGGTGGCCGAGGTCATGGCATTCAGTGCCGGTCTTGGGCTACTGTTCTGGTTAACGCCCACTTTCTTGCTGAATGCCCCATGGGTGATGGCCTTGCCTAGCGGCATGGCGGCGTTCGCGCTGCCTTGGATTTATCTGATGCAAAGGGAGAAAAAGCGCCGCTTGCGCTTTGAAGAGCAACTACCAGAAGCGCTCGACTTCATGACCCGTGCCCTGCGCGCCGGCCATGGTTTGTCAGTCGCCATCGGCATGGTCGGCGACGAGTTGCCCAACCCCGTGGGACCGGAATTCAAGACCGTCTTTGAGCACATCAAACTTGGCATGGCCTTTGGCGAGGCCATGGCGCAAATGGCCGAACGAATCCACAGCAATGACCTGAATTTCTTGGTCATTGCCTTGACGATCCAACGCAAAACCGGGGGAAATTTGACAGAGCTGTTGACCACCCTGTCACAGACCGTGCGCGAGCGCATCAAACTCAAAGGCAAGATCAGAATCCTCGCGTCCGAGGGCAAACTGTCCGGCATCATGATCGGAAGCTTGCCCTTCGCTTTGGGTGGCATTCTTTCCATCCTGAACCCGATTTACATGTCCACCCTCTGGACCACCAAGTCCGGGCAAATGCTGGTGCTGGTCAACCTCGGGATGATTGTTGTCGGTGGAGTGTGGATGTGGAAGATCGTTCAGATCAAGGTCTGAGGTGAACCCCTGTGATTGACATCTACTTCATCATCGCTATGGCTGTCGCTTTTCTAGCCTACGCCTTGTTGGTGTTTGGCCTCGTCAAACTCTTCGCGCAAAGGCAGATCAACCGGCGGCTGAAACAAACCCACAGCGCACCGTCAACGGGCACAGTCCGCGAAGCGCCAATCGTGCCACCTGAAAGCGGCTGGCAGGCATTGCTGGTGTCGATGTCTAAGCTGTCCGTTCCGAAAGGTGATTGGCAAAATTCGCAGCTGCGGCTGAAGTTCATTCGCGCCGGCTTTCGGGGCCCCACTGCCGCCCAAACCTATTTCGCCATCAAGACAGTCTTGACGCTGATATTGCCTTTGTTGGCGGCCTTGCTGATGGGCATTTTCTCGCCAGCAACGTCTTATCCACGATTGGCGTTGTATGGGGTGTCACTGGCCGGTGTCGGCTATTACCTCCCTGACCTCTATCTCGGATGGGTCACCGGCCGCCGCTCGGATGAAATGCGCGACACGCTGCCCGATTTGATTGACCTCTTGGTGATCTGCACCGAAGCAGGCCTCGGCATGGACGGCGCTATCAACCGCGTGTCACTTGAAATTGCGCGCAGCAGCAAAATTCTCGCTGAAGAATTCAATTTGGCTGCGCTTGAAATACGGGCCGGCGCGGGCCGATCAACAGCGTTAAAAAACCTAGCCTTGCGGATCAACCTCGAAGACTTGGATGGACTGGTCTCGATGCTGGTTCAAGCCGATAGATTCGGCACCAGCGTGGCCGAATCGCTGCGCATTCAGTCGGAGGTGATGCGCATGAAGCGCATGCAGCGCGCCGAAGAAATTGCCGCCAAAGTGCCCGTGAAGATGCTGATCCCCTTGATCTTCTTTATCTTCCCTGCCTTGCTGTCTGTCCTCATCGGGCCGGCCGTCATCCAGATTTCCGCAATTTTTTCGAAGTGACGAATGCACGAAGCACCGTCACTCGCCGCCACATTCTGTTAACCATGGCCGGTATGTCAAGCAAGAGCTGCCCCAACGTATACAAGTCAAAAGCACGGGCCCGAAGCAGTCGCCCTTTTTCGGTTCGGTCCGTGACGAGCAGCCACCAACAGGACGGCCGCAAGAACGGATGTTGGGTGTAAGACCGTCCCGAAGTGAGACGTCGCGGCACCACATCCGGCACCACCTGCTGCAGGCTTTCAGCTACAAAATTCAAGCCGCAATCAACGGTGGATGCCAATGTCGCCCAAAACCGCGGGTTGGATTCAATCAAGAACACATCGCCAGTTTTTGTTTCAAGGCGCACATCCGCATTCATCACACCGTTGTAATGGCTGAAGCGGCAGATTTTTTCAGCGATGTCTTCCAGCTTGGGATGAGGCATGAAGTCAATGAATCTCTTGCCCGGTCTGTGGACCGACACTGCCCGAAGCTGGCCAGCCACTGAGAATAAATTGATGTCCATGTCAATGCCTTCAATGTATTGCTGGGCAATCAACGGGCTGAAGTCGTAGGCTACGTTGTTGACTATTTTCTGGAGGAGTTCCTCACGGCTGTGTACGAGCTGAACGCCGTTGGAGCCGGACTCATTGGTTGGCTTGATGATGAAGGGCGAACCCAATTCGGCCTTGATAGCGTTGAAATCAAGACTCGACTTTGGGCCCACAAAGCGCGTCAAAGGCACCGGCAGCGCGTTGGCCATACAGAACTGATGAAAGGCCCACTTATCATCCAGCATGTTGAGTGATTGCAAGTCGGGGAAGGGCATCGACTTGAGGCGTATTTTCCCTTTGACACGGCTGACAAAGCGAATAGCGTCACAGTCATAGGGAATCAAGACGGCTTGCGGATTGTTTTGTACCAAGCGATTGATCACCTGCACCGCAGCGTCATCGTGCAGGAGGTTGGTCCATGCGTACTGGCTGCACAAATGAGACCACCGCAACCCCTGGGTATCGCCACCACCGACCACCGCACAGCGCCCAAGACCTGCGCAGTGAATCGCCTGCATAACTGGCAACGCGATACGGGCCGCGTTGCCAACAA
>JBEDKR010000046.1:0-8827 GCA_041172005.1 Pseudomonadota bacterium | reverse complement strand
GAAAATGATCCTTTTGTGCAAGACATGGTGCGCCAGTGGGGCGCCCGCGTGGTGCCCGGCAGCATCCGTCCGCTGGCCCCGACATTGGCATCCACATCGACTTCGGTGTTGGCCAAGCCGATATGATGAAGACACGCTTTCAAGACCCCTCTTAAGACCCATTTACCAAGGAATCAAAACATGTTCAACAAAGGACAACTCGCCGGTCTCATGAAGCAAGCGCAAGCCATGCAGGACAACCTGAAAAAAGCCCAAGATGAGCTGGCCTTCATTGAAGTCACCGCAGAAGCTGGTGCCGGCTTGGTCAAGGTCACGATGACCTGCAAACACGACGTCAAACGCGTCGAAATCGATGCCAGCTTGTTGGTGGCTGACGACAAGGATATGCTGGAAGACTTGGTGGCCGCAGCCTTCAATGCCGCAGTGCGCAAAGCGGAAGACTTGAGTCAGGAAAAAATGGGCAAGATCACCGCTGGCATGCCGGCGCTGCCCGGCGGCATGAAAATGCCCTTCTGATGATGTGTTTGGAGCTGGTCGTTTTCAATGGCTGATTCAAATGCGCTGGAGGGTCTTACTCAGGCCTTGCGTCGCTTGCCCGGTGTTGGCCTGAAGTCGGCGGCACGCATGGCTTTTCACTTGCTGCAAAACGACAAGCCCGGTGCCCTGCAAATTGCCAAGGCACTTGAGCATGCGGTGCACAGCGTCAAGCATTGCGCGCTTTGCAACACGCTGACCGAGCAAGAGGTCTGCATCACTTGTCAAAATCCGCAGCGCGACCGCAGTCAGCTGTGCGTGGTGGAGACGCCTGCTGATCAAGCCGCACTTGAGCGCACGCTGGCTTACCGCGGCTTGTACTTTGTCTTGATGGGCAAGTTGAGTCCGCTGGACGGCATTGGACCGAACGAGATCGGGCTGAAAAAACTCTTCGACCGCGTCGTCCCCAGAGACGCGCAAGGCGAGCACTTCCCCGCCAATGAGCGCGAAGTTCAAGAAGTGATTCTGGCGACCAATTTCACCGCCGAAGGCGAAGCCACCGCCCACGTGATTGCGCAAGCCTTGAAAAGCCGCGGCGTGCAGGTCACTCGGCTGGCGCGCGGTGTGCCGGTGGGCAGCGAGCTCGAATATGTCGATCTGGGCACCATCGCCCATGCACTTGTAGACAGACGTTAAACGTGGCTGAAAGGCGCTAAAAATCATGCTTCCAAATTTCACAACCGCTTATTGGTGTGTGCTGGCGATGGCCTTATTGCCTGTGGTCTGCGCAGGCATCGCCAAGTCCGGCATGATGCGCACGCCGCCGGGTGAGGGCGGTTACGACAATGCCGACCCGCGCAGTTGGCTGCTGCGCCAGACCGAATGGCGCGCGCGGGCCAACAACGCCCAAGCCAACACCTTCGAGGCACTGCCGTTCTTTTTTGCGGCCGTCATCATTGCGCATCAGCTGCAGGCTTCGCAGGGGTATGTTGACGTATTGGCGGTGGCTTTCGTTGTGTTACGTCTGGCTTATGTGGCAGCGTATGTAAGCAACAAAGCCAATCTGCGGAGTGTGATTTGGATGCTGGCTTTGCTGGCCAATGTCGCGCTGTTGTTCGCTGGATTTCGCTAAGCCAGAGTACAAACCCGCACGGGATCATCCCGATGCGGATTTTTTGTTGGCTGGTTACGCTTGGCCCAAGATCAAGAACTCAAGGGGGCCAGCGTATGACGCGACCAGACGGGATAACCCGCCGGCAATGGGGTGGCGCAGGACTTTTATTGGCCAGCTCGTTGGCCGTGCCTGCGCTTCTGGCCCAGACCAAACTGGAGCGCACGCGCATCGTCATGGCGGTCGATGGCAAGGCTTCGCTTGGCTTTCTGCCCTTGACGATTTCAGAGCAACTCGGCTACTTCAAGGCTGAAGGTCTTGACCTGGAAATCAACGACTGGGGTACGGGGGACCGGGCCTTGCAGGCCATCGCCAATGGGGCTGCTGATGTTTGCGCAACGGCCTTTGCAAAAACCATTGAGCTGCAGGCTAAAAATCAATGGTTTCAAGCATTCGCTCTACAGGCGCGGACACCGCAGATCGCTTTTGGCGTGTCTGTGCGCAACCTGCCTCACTTTAAAACAGGGGCCGAACTAAAGGGGCGGAAAATAGGGGTCTCGGCACTCGGTTCAGCCAGCTATTTGACCGTCTGTCAGGTTCTCGTGCGCTTTGACCTGAAGCTCAGCGACGTGATTTTTGTCGAGGTCGGATCAACAGCGAACGCGCTGGCCGCCCTGCGCTCTGGGCAGGTTGACGCCATCAGTCACACCGATCCGGTGATCAGCATGTTGGAGCAAAAAGGGGAGGTCAAAATCATCGCAGACGCCCGGACGCTGAAGGGCACGGCCGATATTTTTGGCGGCCCGATGCCGTCTGCCTGTCTCGTCACCGGCGGAGAATTTATCCAAAAAAATCCGAACATCTGCCAAGCCTTGGTGAATGCCATCGTGCATGGCTTGAAGTGGCTTCAAACCGCAGGTCCCGGCGACATCATCAAGACCGTGCCAGAGTCGTATCTGCTCGGCGACAGGGCTTTGTATCTGGCGACTTTCGACCAACTGCGTGAGTCGATCTCCCTGGATGGATTGATGCCTGAGAACGGCCCCCGCACAGCCTTGCGCACCCTCGCGAGTTTCAATCCCGACATCAAGGCAGACAAGATCGACTTGTCCAAGACCTTCACGAATGTATTTGCGCGCCGGGCTAAGGAGCGCTTCAAGGCCTGATCCTCAGGGCCTCACAGGTGCAGCTGTATTTGCTGCGGTAGGCAACTGCAAGCCTAAAAAGCTGGCGAGAGCAGCTGTCGTCAGCGATCCTTCATGCGTGATCAATGCACCCGTTTGGACGTTCGTGGCGACGATAGTGGGAATCGATGCGAAACCAAAGCGGGTCATGAGCTGGGTGTTTTGCGCGACAGCAGCTTTTGACGGGTCAATGTCGCGTGAGGCGCTGATGCCGCCTGACTTGGCCGTCATCGACGCCTCATGCGCATCCATGGCGGCTTCAGGGTCTGGCATGGCCAGAATCGTGGCACCTTGTGATGTGCTGGAGGCGTTTAGAATGCCGACCGGAATCCAGAGGAAACGGATCTGATTTTTCAGGGGCTTGGCGGCTTCCCAAAGGGCTGTGCAGTGCGGACACTGCGGGTCAAAAAAGACGAAGGCCGTGCGGGCGCTCATTGGCACGCCAACGCTGAAACCTTTTGCCTCTGCTTGTATGAGGTCGATTGACACCGGCGTGGCGCCGGCTTGCTTGGCCGAGGGCGGAGTTGACTGATCTTTACAGGCCCCCAGAAGGAGGGTGGCGGCAACAGTGGCGGCCACGAAAAGGGTTTTCAGCATAGCGTTTTGAGATTGTGTTTTCAACGGGAAAGCTTAGGTGATAACTGTGTGCGAAACACAGCTCAGCCTTTTAATTCGACTGGATTTACGGAGCGATACAAACTAGCGCTGCAAGTTACTTGCGCGGCGCTCTTTTGACGACCTTGACTTTGTTGCTTCGGTTGGCGCTGGCCTTGACAGGCAAAAACAACACCAGCGACTGCCCCATTTGGAAGCGAGTGTGCGCGGTGACTTGGTTCCAATCGGCCACTTCGAGTGTGCTGACGCGATAACGCCGCGCCAAGGTTGCTACGGTCTCACCCCTGCGGGCCTTGACGTTGACACGCCGGGTGACCAGCTCGGGCGCCAAACTCATGTGGCCGTTGTCGGCCACATGGCTGGTCACGTCGTTGATGACTTTGGCGGAGCGCGGCACCAGCAGGGTTGAGCCGGCTTTGACCAGCATGCGTGGCGGAATGCTGTTAATCGAGCGCATGTCGGCCTCGCTCATGCCGGTGCGACGTGCCGCTTCGCCGGGGGCCATTGTGCTGGGCACGGTCCAGGTTGTCCAGCTGGCGTACTGGCCCAGCGTGTAGGCTTCAAAGTTGCGCTGAAAAACCTTGGCACTGTCCCATGGGAGCAAAATTTGCGGCGTACCCGCAGCCAAAATGACGGGCCGGCTGGCCGCTGGATTCAGTGCTTTAAAGTCTTCCAACTTGACGTCGGCCAGTTTGGCGGCGAGTGCCACGTCGATGTCGCGTGAGATCGTGACTTCCTGAAAATACGGGTGGTTTTCGATCAGTGGCAGTTCGGTTTTGAAGGTCTCTGGATTGCCCACAATGTTTTTCACGGCTTGCAGTTTGGGCACGTACAAACGGGTCTCAGCTGGCATGTTCAGGTCGGTGTAACCTGTCCCTAAACCGGCTTTTTTGTTGCGTGCAATGGCTCTGCCGACATTGCCTTCGCCCCAGTTGTACGCCGCCAAAGCCAAGTGCCAGTCGCCAAACATGGTGTTGAGTTTTTGCAGGTAATCCAGTGCTGCACGGGTGGAGGCCAGTACGTCGCGCCGGTCATCCCGAAAAATGTTTTGTTTGAGGTCGAAATAAGTGCCGGTTGCCGGCATGAACTGCCACATGCCAGCGGCCTTGGCGCTGGAAACAGCTTGCGGGTTGAAGGCGCTCTCGATGTAGGGCAGCAACGCCAGTTCGGTCGGCATGTTGCGGCGCTCTAACTCTTCAACGATGTGAAACAGGTATTTGCTGGAGCGCTCGGTCATGCGCTGGATGTAGTCTGGCCGGCTGGAATACCACTGCTCACGGTCGGTCACCAAGTCGTTTTCCAGGTTGGGCATCGCATAGCCCCGGCGGATTCGGTCCCACAGCTCGATGGGCGCTTCGAGTGAGGTCACAGACTGGGAGGTTTCATCCATCGGTGAGATCGATTTGAGGGTCGAACTTGGGGACACCGGCGGACGTGACGGTTTGCTGCTGACACGATTTTCAGGGGGCTTTGTGGCTATAGCCGGAATGGTCTGTGTACTGGCCATGATGGGCCCAGTGACTGTGGCCGTTGGTTCCATTGAAACTGTGCTTGCACAGCCCGCCAAGATGGCCATGGTGCCCGTCAATACGAGGCTTGATGCGCTTGAGCGAAGACCACGAAGGCCGGTGAAGGGGTAGCTTGCGATGCGCTGAATTATTGTCATGAAAGAGGTCGTTTCAGTGCCGTTGAGCAGCGCTGTGAATTGTCGGAAGGCAAGACCATCAACGGGGCTCGCCAAGTAGGAAGGCGTGACTAAAATCAGCAGCTGTTTGAAAACATTTGAAAAAAACACATGCAGTGGTCTGGATGAGCTCTGAAATTATAGGTTTGACGGATTGGTTGAAAACACCGCCCGGTGACTACCTGCTGGCGTGGGAGCGTGAGCGTTTCGATCATGCAGTGAGTGATATTTTTGGTTTCCATGCCTTGCAGCTAGGTCTTCAGGAAATGGACACCTTGCGCAATAACCGCATGCCTCATCAATGGTTGGCGCTGGATTCACTCCAAGACATGACTGTAAACGCTCCTGATGAGATTTTGAACCTGAACTGTAAGCAACCCCAGAGTGCCCGGCGTGTTGCGCTTTTGACACATTCAGCGGCCTTGCCTTTTCCTGCGAACAGTTTGGACTTGGTGGTTTTACCGCACACGCTGGAACTCAGTCATGACCCGCATGCCACGTTGCGCGAAGTCGAGCGCGTGTTGGTGCCTGAGGGGCGCGTCGTCATCAGCGGTCTGAATCCCGCCAGTTTGTGGGGTGTGCGCCAACAGCGCGACCACCTTTGCCGGCGGCTGGGCTTCGGTGATTTGTTTCTGCCTGAAAACGGTGAGTTCATTGGTCATTGGCGCTTACGCGACTGGCTTCGCCTGCTCAGTTTTGAGGTTGAGTCCGCACAGTTTGGTTGCTACCGGCCGGCCATCGACAATGCCCGCTGGCTCGGCCGTTTCGCTTGGATGGAAACGCTTGGTGCGCGTTGGTGGCCGATCTTTGGCGCGGTGTATTTTTTGGTGGCGACCAAGCGCGTGCGTGGCATGCGCCTGCTGGAACCGGCTTGGAAAACCCGTGCTGCGCGAGCGGCAGCGCCGGCGGTGGTGGCCAATCGTCGCCCAGCTCGTTCGGATGCTTCGGTGAGCTCATCGTTAGAGCGTTGAGCGAAACTTGCGGCCGCCCCTCTTCCCCCTTTCTCCATTTCCTTTTACGAAGACAAATCATTCATGACAGAAGTCCAGACTCCGGCCGCGCCGGTGGTGATTTATACCGATGGCGCCTGCAAGGGCAACCCTGGCCCCGGCGGTTGGGGTGCGATGCTGAGCTCCGGTGGTACCGTCAAAGAGCTTTTCGGCGGCGAACTTGGAACCACCAACAACCGCATGGAAATGATGGCCGTCATTGAGGCGTTGTCAGCACTCAAACGCCCCTGCCAAGTGACGCTTTACCTCGACAGCGAATATGTCCGCAAGGGCATCACGGAGTGGGTTCACGGCTGGAAAGCCCGTGGGTGGCGCACGGCGGCCAAAGCGCCAGTGAAAAACGTCGACCTGTGGCAACGCTTAGATGCCTTGGTGGCTTCCGGCGGCCATCAAATCGACTGGCGCTGGGTCAAGGGCCATGCGGGTGACCCCGGCAATGAGCGAGCCGACACCTTGGCCAACAAAGGTGTTGACATGGCCTTGGCCGCGAATCGTTCTGCAGTCCGGCTTTGAAGATTTTGTAAACGGCAGGTAAATTGGTGCTCAAGTGGTCATTTTGAGGCGCTTAAGCTCAGCGCAAATGATACGGCCTGTTACATTGATACCTTAACTCATCCTTACTAAAAGCGGAAGCTTTTCTCATGGTCTCAAAAGTAATTTACCCCGTGGTGGCTGCAGTCGGTATCGCCACGCTTGGCGCGGCCGCTTGGTGGTATCAGAACCAGCCAGCCAAGTCATTGGCCGAAACGCCTGCGGCATCGGCCCCGGCTGCCGGCCCTTCAGGTGGCTCTGGCAAACCGTCTGTCGAAGTTGCCCGTGTAGAGGGCATGACCTTGGTCGACGACACACAAGCAGTGGGCTCGCTGCGTTCGCGCCAAGGCGTGGTTTTGCGGCCCGAGATCAGTGGCCGGATCACGCAGCTCAACTTTCGCGACGGCGACCGTGTCAAGGCCGGGCAGTTGTTGGTACAGCTCGACGACCGCTTGCCGATGGCCCAGGTGCAGCAGGCGCTGGCTGAGCTGAGCATTGCCGAGGCCAACCACAAACGCAACCAAGACTTGGTGGCGCAAAACTTCATCAGTCGCCGCACCGTCGACGAAAGTGCTGCCGCTTTGCAAGTGGCCGAAGCCAAGCTGGCACTGGCCCGCGCGACCGCCGCGCGTCTGAAGATCCTCGCACCATTTGACGGCTTGGCCGGCATCCGCTTGGTCAACGTCGGCGACTACCTCAAGGATGGTGCTGACATTGTCAATATCGAGGACATCGAAGCTATTTACGTGGACTACCGGTTGCCTGAGCGCTTTCAGTCCAAAGTCCGCCGTGGCCAGCTTGCAACGGTGGAACTGGATGCCTTGCCGGGCCGTAAGTTCAAGGCTGTTCTGCAGGCCATTGACCCGCTGATTGATGCCAATGGCCGTTCGGTGGGCGTGCGCGCCTGCATTGACAACCGCCGCCTGCAATTGCGTCCCGGTATGTTTGCAAGGGTTAACACCGTTTTTGGCCAGCGTGATGACGCTCGCGTGATTCTTGAAGCTGCCATCGTTCCGCAGGCCGGCAAGCAATTCGTCATCAAACTGCAGCCTGGGCCAGACGCTCAAGGCTTCGTGACGCAACGGGTTGAAGTCAAGGTCGGGCAGCGCATGCCGGGCAAGGTCGAGATTGTCGACGGTCTGGGTCTGGGCGATACCGTTGTGATCGCTGGCCAGCAGCGTGTACAGCGTGACGGCACTTCTGTGCGCGTGCTGGAGATGGCCGCCACGCCAGCGACACCTGCTGCATCTGCTGCACCAGCGGCCGCAACCACGGCTCAGCCAGCCAAGGCTTTGGCGCCGCTGACAGGGCCAGACCCTTGCCGTGCAGGCATGGCTGACACGGCCAGCCCGACGCGCAAGTCTCAATCGCCAGCCTGAACCATCACCCGCCTGAATTTCACAGACCGATAGCCGGAACCCCTGACCATGCAAATCGCTGAAGTTTCCATTCGTCGGCCGGTGTTTGCCACTGTGCTGTCGCTGTTGATTGTGCTGATTGGCGCTGTCAGTTTCAACCGACTCACAGTGCGTGAGTACCCGAAGATTGACGAGCCCGTGGTCACCGTCAGCGTGCGCTACCCAGGCGCTTCGGCAGAGGTCATCGAGTCCCAAGTGACCAAGCCGCTGGAAGACTCCATTGCGGGGATTGACGGTGTGGACGTGATCACCTCGATCAGCCGTGCCGATCAGGGTCAGATCAGTGTCCGCTTCCGTCTTGAAAAAGACGCCGACTCAGCCGCAGCCGAAGTCCGCGACCGAACTTCCCGCGTGCGCAACCGCTTGCCACAAGCAATTGAAGAGCCGGTGATTGCCAAAGTCGAGGCCGACGCGTTTCCCGTGATTCAGATCGCTTTTTCCAGCGACTCCCTGACCCAGCTTGAAATCAATGACTTGGTGAATCGGGTCGTCAAGCCACGCTTTCAGACCGTCACCGGTGTGGCCGATGTGCGCATTTTTGGCGAGCGTAAATACGCCATGCGGGTTTGGCTTGACAGCGACAAAATGGCCGCTTTTCGCCTGACCAGCCAAGATGTCGAAGATGCCATCCGCCGCAGCAACATGGAATTGCCAGCGGGTCGCATCGAGTCCCAGCAGCGCGAGTTCAGCGTCACCTCGCAGACCAACTTGATCCGGCCGGCACAGTTCGGTGAGATTGTGGTGAAAACCGTCAACGGCTTTTCAGTTCGGGTACGTGACGTGGCGCGGGTCGAAGAAGG
>JBEDKR010000045.1:0-8876 GCA_041172005.1 Pseudomonadota bacterium | reverse complement strand
TGAGCAGTTGGGGGTCGAATTCGTGAGGCTGGGTCATGGTGTGGGAACGGACGGTCAGTTTGCGGCAGCGCTGCCGTATTGTGGACAATCCTTGCATGAATCGCCGCCGCCAATGGGACATTTTTTGCAAAGTCATCGACAACTTTGGGGACATTGGCGTCTGCTGGCGGCTCAGCGCCGACTTGGGCGCGCGCGGCGAACAGGTGCGCTTGTGGGTTGACGACGCCTCGGCCTTGAACTGGATGGCACCGGCGGGTGCGGCGGGTGTCGAGGTGCTGCCATGGAACCAGTCCGTTGATTCCACTGCGGTCGCCGCCCTCCTAGCCAAGCAACCCAGCGACGTGCTGATAGAAGCCTTTGGCTGCGACATTCCGCCTGAGTTCTTGGCGCTCTGGGTGGCGCAGCCCCCGCAAAGTCATCCAGCGCGCTGCTGGTTGAATCTTGAATACTTGTCGGCTGAAAGCTATGTCGAACGCTGCCACGCCATGCCCTCGCTGGTCGGCCACGGGCCGGCAGCAGGCTGGACCAAATGGTTTTTTTACCCCGGCTTAACGCAGCAAACCGGCGGCTTGCTGCGCGAGCCTTGGCTGATGCAACGCATGGCTGATGCTGAACCGCAAGACGAGCAACAACGTGATACATCTCGACTGCGGGTCTCTCTCTTTTGTTACGAACCGCCTGCTCTTGCAGCCTTGCTGGCCGAATGGTCGCGCCACGGCTTAGCCGGTCATCCAGTCGAACTGCTGGTGACGGCAGGTCGAACGGCCCAAGCGGTCAAGGCGGCGCTGAGCCAGTGGCCAGTTGACCAAGAGAAAGCCGAACCAGAGCTGCTCAAGATCACTTGGCTGCCATGGCTAAGCCAGACCGAGTTTGACCACTTGCTTTGGCGTTGTGACCTGAATTTCGTGCGCGGTGAAGACTCGGTGCTGCGCGCGCTGTGGGCCGGCAAACCTTTCGTCTGGAGCATTTACCCGCAAGACGACGGCGCGCACATGCCCAAACTGGAGGCTTTTTTGCAGCAGCTGGACGCACCCTCCTCGCTCAAAGCCTTTCACCGCGCATGGAACACGGCAGATGAAAAGCTGGCCGCCCCCAGCGCCGCCGACCTGGCAGAGTGGCGCCAGCACGCCCAAGCCGCAAGGGCGGCGCTGCTTGAGCAAGAAGACATGACAAGTCGTCTGCTTCAGTTTGTGGCTAAAAACCGCTAAAATCAAAGGCTTTCGGGAAATTGGTGGTCTGAATATTCAGCCACTTTGCACCCCGCTAACTTGCCGCATCATGCCAGCACCAACCCGCTCCGGCTGCGGCCCTTAACTTCACATTCTTATGAAAATCGCTCAAGAAATCCGCGCCGGCAACGTCATCATGCACGGCAAAGACCCGATGGTCGTGCTGAAAACCGAATACAGCCGCGGCGGCCGCAACTCCGCCACGGTACGCATGAAGCTGAAAAGCCTGATCGCCAACTTCAACACCGAACAAGTCTTCAAGGCCGACGACAAGGTTGACCAAGTCATCCTCGACAAAAAGGATTGCACTTATTCCTACTTCGCCGACCCGATGTACATCTGCATGGACGCGGACTACAACCAGTACGAAGTCGAAGCCGAAAACATGGGCGACGCCTTGCATTACCTGCAAGACGGCATGGAACTCGAAGTCGTGTTTTATGACGGCAAGGCCATTTCGGTTGAAGTGCCGACCAGCGTGCAGCGCGAAATCACTTGGACCGAGCCAGCAGTCAAAGGCGACACCTCCGGCAAGGTGCTGAAGCCTGCCAAGATCGCCACCGGCTTTGACCTCGGCGTGCCCATTTTTGTCGCGCAAGGTGACGTCGTCGAGATCGACACCCGCACCGGCGAATACCGCAAGCGCGTTTAAAGTTTGAGCTCAACTGGCGGCGCAACGCCGCCAGTGCTCAGCTTCGGCAAGGCCGGTTAGCTGGCAGACAATGGGGTTATGAAATCCACTCAAGACCTTTCCGAAAGTCCACTTGCCGACGCTTGGGCTGAACTCCAAGCGCATTCCAATCAAGGCTATGCGCTGAACCCAGATGCTTATCGGCTGGCATTTGCCGACCCCGAATTTTTGTTGCGCCGCGAAACCCGTGGTTTGCGTATGCAGCTTGAAATGCTCAAGCCCGAGTCGGAGCAGCAGGCGCAAGGTGTTGAAAACACCATCGTCGTGTTTGGCAGCGCACGCTTCCCTGCGCCAGAACAAGCCAATCAACAACTCGCTTCAGCCAAAAAATCGGGCGACGCCGCAGCCATCACGCTGGCTGAACGACACGTTCGAAATTCAAAATACTACGACCAAGCGCGCCTCTTCAGCCGGCTGGTGGCGGCCCACAGCAAAGCCAGTTCAGCTCAAGAGCAATTGTTCATCTGCACCGGCGGTGGCCCCGGCATCATGGAGGCCGCCAATCGCGGGGCACATGAACTCGGCATGCTGAACGTTGGCTTGAACATCGCTTTACCGCACGAACAAAATGCCAACCCGTATGTGTCGCCGTCGCTGAACTTCAAGTTCCATTACTTCGCCATGCGCAAGATGCATTTCATGATGCGTGCCAAAGCACTGGTGGCTTTTCCGGGTGGCTTCGGCACACTCGACGAGTTGTTTGAAGTCATCACGCTGGTGCAAACCAAAAAAGCCAAACCGGTGCCGATCATCCTGTTTGGCAGCAGCTACTGGAAGCGTCTCCTCAACTTTGACGTGCTGATTGAAGAAGGCGCCATCGCACCTGAGGACTTGGACCTGTTGACTTACGTCGACGATCCACAAGACGCTTGGGACGCCATCAAGAGCTTTTACGAGCTGTAAATTCAGGCGGATTATGGTTTGTGCAAGTCGTTCGGGCCGTAAGGATGGGCCGACAAACTGTCTTTCAACAACCACGCTGTTCGCGCCCCAGTCGCAACCGCCGCCCCAACGATCCAGAACACACCAGCCACGCCAATGATGGCCCCGGCTGTGCCAAACAGCAAAGGCATCAGCACGCTGGAAGCGTTGATCGCCATCAATCGCAAGCCCAGTGCTTCGCCGTGCCGCGCCTCGGGCGTGAGCTGGTGCAGCAGACTCATCACCATCGGCTGCACCACGCCGAGCGTCAACCCCAGCATGACCGAGCAGACGCCCATGGCCAATGCGGTTGTTGTCAGCGGGTAAACGCCGAACACCAGCCCGGTGACCAGCATCGCCGCGCACAACACAGCCCATTCCCGCACGCGGTTGGCCAACAAGGGCAAGACCATGCGCACAGCCGCAGCCGCGATGGCAAAAGCCCCCAGAATCGTCCCGATCACCGAGGCTGAAATGCCGCGCTCAAAGCCCAACACCGGCACCACAAAGGTGTGCACATCCCAACACGATGCCAAAAACAAGTTGACCAACATCAGGCGTCTGAATTTCGAATCGCGCAGCAGATCCCAAGCCCTTGGCGTCGCACTGCCAGGCACTGTCACGATGGGTGGTAACTCCTCCACGCGCCTGAGCAACCACCAGCTGGCCAGCGGCAGGATCGCCATCATGAAAAACGCCGCCCTGTACCCAGACAGACTCCCCGGCTCAGCGCCGACGTGATCGATCAAAATACCTGCGGAAAACGGGCCGATGAAATTCGAAAATGCCGGCCCGATCGCAAGCCAGCTGAAGACCTGCCGCAGCTGCAAGGGCCCGTGAGCAGCACGTCCCACATGGCGCTGCAACGCGATCCCCCCCGAACCCGTCGCACCCCCCGTCAACAAGGCCGCCAGACACAGCACCGGGAACACGGGGAAGACCACCGCGGCACCGGCCCCCAGCACGGCCGCCGTCATGCTAAAAATCATCGGTTTGCGCAAACCGTGTCGGTCTGTATAGCGGCCCGCTGGCAGCGCCAGAAAAACCTGAGTCAAGGCGAACAAGGCCAACAACACACCCACCGCCGCCGGGCTGTAGCCCTCGCGCAAAGCCAGCAGCGGCGCGGCCATGCGCGTGCCCGCCATGCAGGCGTGCAGACAAATCTGGGCCAAGATGATGCGAGCGAGTTCTCTTGTCATCTCTTGCAGCTTATGGGTTTATGCGTTGCAAGAGGCAGGCTTAATCCGCGTCGCGGTCTAGCGAATCGAGAGGGATCAGCCGGGCAGACTCGGCCTCAGGCAAGGCCTCGACCTGCCGCAACGCCTTGCCCATGACGCGGCTGCGTTGCTCGGCGCTGTTCAAGGTGTTCAGCACCGTCTCGGTCTGCGACTTGACCTTGGCCAGCACGTCACCGAACTTGCCAAACTCGGTTTTGACCGCACCCAGCACTTGCCAGACTTCGCTGGAGCGCTTCTCCAATGCCAAGGTTCTGAAACCCATTTGCAGGGAGTTGAGCATGGCCAGCAAAGTGGTCGGACCGGCCAGCACCACGCGGTGGTCGCGCTGCAGCGACTCCATCAAGCCAGGGCGCCGCAGCACTTCGGCGTACAGGCCTTCAGTCGGCAAAAACAAAATCGCAAAGTCGGTGGTGTACGGCGGCTCGATGTATTTGTCGCTGATGGATTTGGCTTCCAGCCGTATGCGCACTTCCAGCGCCTTGCCCGCGACCTCGGCGCCTGCAGCGTCTGCGCGTTGCTGAGCGTCCAGCAGGCGCTCGTAATCTTCGTTCGGGAATTTCGCGTCAATCGGCAACCACAGCGGCTCGCCGGAGTCACTGCGACCAGGCAGCTTGATAGCGAAGTCAACCGGGTTTTTGCCGCCAGGGCGGGTGGCAATTTGGGCGGCATACTGGTCGACCGTGAAGACCTGTTCGAGCAAGGCGGCGAGCTGCGCTTCGCCAAAAATACCGCGCGTTTTGACGTTGGTCAGCAGGTGCTTGAGGTCGCCCACACCTTGCGCCAGACTTTGCATTTCACCCAGGCCCTTGTGCACTTGCTCCAGCCGGTCAGCGACTTGCTTGAAGCTTTCACCGAGTCGGGTTTCGAGCGTGGCTTGGAGTTTTTCATCCACTGTTGCCCGCATCTGGTCGAGCTTTTTCTCGTTGCCTTCTTGCAAGGCGGTGAGCCGCTGCTCAACCACCAAACGCACTTCGCCAAGCTTGCGCTCGTTCCCCTCAGAAACCAGTCGCAATTGCTCGTTCAAGCCATCGGAAGAGCGCTGCAGCGCCTCAGACACATGCTGCTGCATGGCGCCCAGTTGCATCCGAAAGGAATCAATTTGCTCGTTTTGCGTGCGCGCCACGTCGCTGGACTGCGCCAGCAGCGCTTGCTGAAAAAGCGACAGCCCTTGCGTCAGATCAGCGCGGGTGGCGCGCGCTGAGGTCTGCACCTCGGCGCGCAGCTCACGCTCCAAGCGCTCGTTTGCCGTGGCCAAGCTGGCCAGCTCGTTCAAGACTTTTTGCGGGTCTTCTGAGCGCCCGCGAAGCTGAATGACCAGCAATGCCAACAGCAGCAACACACTGACAACGGCCAGCAACAACAACCACACGAACACATCCGACATGAAAACCTTCTTGAACCGATTAACCGATGAAACGTTCTAAGTTACTTGCGCTCAAGCACAGCCGCATTGAGCGGTGTGAGCGGTGGCTTGCCGCCGAAAAAGGCGATCAAGTTATCAGCCGCCAAAGCCGCCATGGCGAGCCGTGTTGGAATCGTTGAACTGGCGATGTGCGGTGTCAACACCACGTTTGGCACCGTCAGCAAATCAGGATGAACTTTGGGCTCGCCCTCAAACACATCCAGTCCGGCGGCTGCGATGACCTTGTTTTTCAGCGCTTTGGCCAAAGCCGCGTCGTCCACAATGCCGCCGCGAGCGATGTTCACCAGCGTAGCGGTGGGCTTCATCATGGCCAGTTCAGCCGCACCGATGGTGTGGTGCGATGCCGCAGAATACGGCAGCACCAAGACCACGTGGTCTGCGGTTTTCAGCAACTCTTCTTTGCTGACGTAACTCGCCTTGCAGTCCGCCTCAAGCGCCGCATCGAGGCGCGAACGGTTGTGATAAATGACCTTCATGCCAAAGCCATGCGCGCCGCGCTTGGCAATACCTTGGCCAATCCGGCCCATGCCCAAAATGCCGAGTGTGGCACCGTGAATGTCGGAACCGGCAAACATGTCAAAGCTCCACTTGGTCCACTGGCCAGCACGCAAATAATGCTCACTTTCGGTGATGCGGCGGGCCGTCGCCATCATCAACGCAAAGCCAAAATCAGCGGTGGTTTCGGTCAGCACATCGGGGGCATTGGTGGCCAACACACCAGCGGCGGTCATGGCGTCGATGTCAAAGTTGTTGTAACCCACGGCCATGTTGGCGCAGATTTTGAGGTCGGGACAAGCGGCCAGCACCTCGGCGTCAATGCGGTCACCGCCGGTCGTGAACGCGCCCTGCTTACCCTTTAAGCGCTCGATCAGTTCGGCCTTCGACCAAGCTGCGTCAGCCTGATTTGACTCGACCTCGAAATGCTGCGACAAGCGCTCGATGATTTCAGGAAAAACGGCGCGTGCGACCAGAATTTTGGGTTGGCTCATGAGGGTGTCCAGGTTGGTGAATTGGCAAAAATTGAAATCGGCTCTGAAAAATAAAACAGTGATGTCGGTCAGCGAAACCAAATAAGGCTCATGACGATGAACAGCGGCACCAAAACGGCGCAAGACCAAGCCATGTAGCCAAAGAAACTGGGCATGCGGATGCCGCGGTCTTCAGCAATCGCTTTGACCATGAGGTTGGGCGCATTGCCAATGTACGTGTTGGCACCCATGAAAACAGCGCCAGCCGAGATCGCCGCCAGCGTGGAGGCCAGCGTCGTCATCAAGACCGCCGGGTCACCGCCAGCGGTGTTGAAAAAAACCAGGTACGTGGGCGCGTTGTCTAGGAAAGAACTCAGCAGCCCAGTAGCCCAAAAATACATCATCGGATCAGGCTGGCCATCGACGTGCGTCACAGCCGATACTACCGCACCGAAGGGTCCGTTGACGCCGGCCTTGAGCATTGCAATCACGGGAATAATGGTGAGAAAAATACCCGCAAACAACTTGGCCACCTCGACCATCGGTCCCCAAGAAAACTGGTTGTCTGCATGCACGCTGCGGGCAGTGATCTTCAGGGACAACAGTGTCACCATCACCAAGCCCATGTCACGCACCAGTCCGGGCAAACCGACATCAGTACCCATGACGTCAAATACCACCGGTGACTTCCAAAATCCACTGAGCAAGACCAACGCCACCACCGCGCCGAGCAAGCCAAAATTGGCTGCGCCGTCAAAGCCAAAGCGCCGCGTGTCAGGGGTCGGATCGACGGGCATCACGCCTTCGCGCTTGTAAAACCACGTGTCGAGCACAAAGAAAATAGCCAGCAAGCTCAGTACTAAAAATAGCGCCTGGGGCAAGATGTGTTTGACCGTCCAAAAGAAATCCACCCCCTTCAGGAAGCCGAGAAAAAGCGGCGGGTCGCCGAGCGGCGTCAACGAACCACCGGCGTTTGAGACGATGAAGATGAAAAACACAATCACATGCGCGCGGTGCTTTCGGTTGTCGTTGGCACGAATCAGAGGGCGCAACATGAGCATGGACGCGCCCGTTGTCCCCATGAAACTGGCCAAGACGGCGCCAATGGCCAAAATGCCCGCATTCAGCACTGGACTTCCACGCAGGTTGCCACGGATATGAATACCGCCAGCAACAGTGAACAACGCGGTCAATAAAACAATGAAAGGGATGTATTCTGCGAGCAGCGCATGCGTCAAGCTGCTGACGGCTACTGAGGCGCCGTAGCTGAGACCAAAAGGTACAAAAAATGCCAAGGACCAAGCGGTTGAAATCTTGCCGTAATGGTGATGCCAGACCTGCGGCAACAGCAAAGGCAGGATGGCAATGGACAACAAAATGCCAGCAAAGGGCAACGCCCACCAGACCGACAACTGACGCCCGTCAAAGTCGGCAGCCCATGACAAACTTGGCGAGATGACTAAGAGTCCCAATATGGCAAGGCGCTCTAAAGCTTTCACGAATGTCTCCTTCTTTTTGTTGTGTCTTGCTGCTACTTTTATAGGCTGCAATCGAGCCCCAGACTCAAGCCCAAACGCCGTCACTCAATCTCAAAAACTTGCCGCAAATAGGCCAAGTATTTAACGTCATCGCACATGTTTTTGGACGGTGTATCGGACACTTTGGCCACCGGCTGCCCATTGCACTGAACCATCTTGATGACAATTTGCAGCGGCTCATAACCCAAGTCATTGGTCAAGTTGGTACCGATGCCGAAGGCCAGTTGGCAGCGTCCTTTGAACTGGCGATACAACTCAATCGTTTTAGGCACGGTCAGGCCGTCGCTGAAGATCAGCGTTTTGGTGCGCGGATCGACACGGTTGATCCGGTAATGCTGAATCAAGCGTTCGCCCCAAGCGAAGGGATCGCCACTGTCATGTCGGGCGCCGTCAAAGAGCTTGCAAAAGAACATGTCGAAGTCGCGCAAAAAGGCACTCATGCCGTAGACATCGCTCAGCGCAATGCCGAGGTCGCCGCGATACTCTTTAGCCCAGGACTCAAAGGCAAACACTTGGCTGTCGCGCAGCCTTGGACCCAGCGCTTGGCAGGCCTGCAAAAATTCATGCGCCATAGTGCCCAGCGGGGTCAGCCCCAGCTTCATGGCAAACAGCACGTTGCTGGTGCCGGCAATTTGCCCGGCCGTGCCCGCGCCAAGCCGCGCGGTCAAAGTCCGCAAAACCTCTTCGTGCCAGGCCCGGCTGAAGCGCCTGCGGGTACCGTAGTCAGCGATCTTCAGCGCGCTCAGGCCTTCTCCTTTGAGTTGCTCAATCTTCACGTCCAAGCGGCGACGGCCTTCCATGACGTCCGGCAGTTTTTGGGTGTTCCGAAAGTAAACCTCGTTGATGATGGCGAGGATCGGAATTTCAA
>JBEDKR010000044.1:0-8926 GCA_041172005.1 Pseudomonadota bacterium | reverse complement strand
GAAGGTGGCCGTGCCCTTGCCAAAGCATTCGCCGATGTTCGGGCAACTGGCTTCTTCGCAAACGGTGTTGAGTTTGTTCTCGCGCAGGATCTGCTTGATCTCGTAAAAGCGGGTCGTCGGGCTACCGGCTCTGACGCGAATCCAATCCGGTTTTTTGAGCACTTCGGCGCGCTCGACCTTGACCGGAATACGTGAGAGTTTGGCCGCCGCTTTTTGCTTGGCGAGCGGGTTGTAGTCTTGCTGGCTTTGGGCTTCGCGGACAACCGGGTTGCCGTTTTCTAGTGTGCTCATAGGGTTCTCGTCTTGGAGAGACATCAGGGGGAAAGATACGTGACAAGCTTGTGGCCCAACACGTCGGCAGCTTCCTGCCAACTCACCGATACGCCGATTGTAGAAAGATCCGTGGTCTGCAGCCCAACGTAACCGCAGGGGTTGATACGGGAATAGGGTTCAAGGTCCATCGCCACATTCAGGGCGACGCCGTGGTACGTGCAATGCCGGCTGACCTTGATGCCCAGCGCGGCAATTTTGCCGAGGCCGCGAAAAGGATCTGCCGGATGGCGCGGGCCGCTCAGCGCAGCATGCGATGTCGGGTCATCGAGCCGCACATAAATGCCGGGCGAGCCCGTCACACGGTGCCCGGTGATGCCAAAGTGCGCCAGCGTTTTGATGACGGATTCTTCAATGCGATAAACGTATTCTTTGACGTAATAACCGGCGCGTTTGAGGTCGATCAGCGGGTACGCCACAATTTGGCCGGGGCCATGAAAGGTCACTTGGCCGCCGCGGTTGCTTTGCACCACTGGAATGTTGCCAGGGTTTAAAACGTGGTCAGCCTTGCCGGACAGACCTTGGGTGTAAATCGCTGAGTGCTCGCAAATCCATAGCGCATCGGGTGTCTGCGGGTCGCGGGTTTCGGTGAAGCTTTGCATCGCCTCAAAAGTGGCGAGGTAGTCCACCAGACCCAGTTGGCGCGGCTCAAGGCACGACACAGGCGGCATCTCAGCAGGCCACGCTCACAGCACCACCTTGACCATCGGGTGTGTTGACAAGGTGCGGTACAACTCGTCGAGTTGTTCACGGCTGGTGGCTGTGACGGTGACGGTGACGCCGAGGTATTTGCCGCCTTTGCTCTCGCGCAACTCAATCGTGCTGGCGTCAAAGGCCGGGTCGAACTCGTGCGCGATCATGGTGATGGCATGGACCAAGCCATCGACCTTGAGCCCCATGACTTTGATGGGGAAAAGCGACGGGTATTCAATCAGCGATTCTGGTTGCGCTGCTGGAACAGCCGGACCTGTCGGGCTGTTCATGGCGTTGGTTCTGCCTTGGCGCGCTGGTAGCCCGCAAACAACTTGGCATAGACGGGGCCGGGTTGGCCGCTACCGATAGCCAGGCCGTCAAGCAGGGTGATGGGCAAGACTTCTTTGGTGGCCGACGACAGCAGCAATTCGTCTGCGGCGAAGACTTCTGCGCGGCTGATGCGGCGCAGCTCAAATCCAAGACCGGCATCACGGCAGAGCGATTCGATCAAGCCATAGCGGATGCCTTCGAGCACCAGATGGTCTTTAGGCGTGCCGAGGACGCAGCCATCCTTGACGACCCAGACGTTGGAGGCCGCCGCTTCGCTGAGATAGCCGTCGCGGAACATGACTGTTTCCATCGCGCCGACGTCGGCACTGAGTTGCCGTGAGAACACCGCACCAAGCAAGCTGGTGCTTTTGATGTGGGCTTTTTCCCAGCGGAAGTCGTCAGCACTGACGCATGACACGCCTGAGGCACGTTGTGCAGCGGGTACCGGTTTCATGAGGTTGGTCATGACAAAAACGGTGGGCGTGACACCGGTGGTCATCACGTGATCGCGCAGCGCAACACCGCGAGAGACTTGGATATAAATCAGCTGATCTGGCGGCGCTCCAGTGCCCGCTTCGCGGGTGAAGTCGGTCAGCAGCTTTTGGATGATTTCGCGCCATTCGGCGTGGGTTAATGGGTTGCTGATGCGCAGCTCGGCCAAGCTACGGTCTAGCCGCGCCATGTGCTGGGCAAAGCGAAAAGGCTCACCCGCGTAGACCGGAACGACTTCATACACGCCGTCGCCAAAAATAAAGCCGCGATCCATCACGCTGATCTTGGCATCGCGCAGGGCCGTGTAGGCACCGTTGAGATAACACAGGGTGGTGGGCAGGTCAGCGCCGTGATCGACAGGGGATTGCAATGAAGTTTGAGTGTTCATGAGGTGAATTGTCCTGCAAAGTTAGCCTGTTGGGCTGAGTGTGCTCTGCGCTGCTGGAGTTTTGGTCAACGGCGTCGGCGTTTGAACCAAACGCGCGCTCGCCAAGCCAGCCTGACAACAACGTACGTGAGGGCGGAACCAAACACCGCAAACAAACCCATGCCCAATGCGGCGGGCGCGCCAAAGCTGGTGATCCAGTCCATGATGTTTGCGGCTTGGCTCACCGCTGGTTCGAGGTCGGGCACTTGTTTTGTAGAACCCAGCAAGGTCCCCCCAACCTTGTAGGCCAGCCACAACCAAAATGCCAAGGTGAAGGGGTTGGTGACCAAGGTCATGCCGGCGGCCACAGGAATATTGCCGCGCCACCAGACGCAATGTGCGGCCGCAAATAAAAACTGCCCGAACGGAACGGCAAAAGCCCAAAACACACCGATGGCCGCACCACGTGCAATGGCTTCGTGGCGAACATGCCACAGACCGGGTTCAAGAAGGCGGTGCGACAAAGGCTTGAGCCACGGATGAGCCGCGAGCGTGTGGCGGTCAGGCAAAGACTGCTTGATGCCTTGCACCCAAGACGGTTTTTTTTCAGCGGGGGGAGCGTTTGAAGGTTTGTTCATGTGACGGCTGCAGTGCAAATAAAAATCGCCTTGCGCCAACCCTGTCACCTGTGAAAGTCAGTGCAGTCAGTTGCCGAATGACGGTCGCCACCAAGCGCAGGTCGGCCGGCTTCAATTCAAATCTGCCGAGGCGCGGAATCTCGGATTGTGTCTCAGAGCGACAGTCTCAGGCTGTGCAGCTTAATTTGGCCTTTCGACACAGGCAGCATTGGCTAAGTGGCATCCAGCGGGCAGAAATAGGGGGTGAAAGTGGATCAATAAAAAAGAGGCGTGCGAGAAAGTGCTTGGGCTTGGGGGTTTCTACGTACAATAAGCGGCTTTGCTAAAACCCGAAATGTATCGGGTCTGTAACCTTCGGGTAATTTGTAAAGTGAACAATGACGAAGTTACCGGAGGAATCGAAGCGTCTGCCAGCGAGTTCCGCGGAACTTGAATGGCGCAAAGATGCTGAAGAGGATTTGGGTACAGGCGAGGAAGATTTCAAGCCCCTGACGCGCGAAGAAGCCGAATCGCTGCGGCGCATTACACCGACGCTGTCTTTGTGGAGCGTGGTGCTGGCTCAGGTGGGTGTGGGTTGTTTGGTGGCTGCTGTTGCGTGGCTGTTGACGGGTCGGGTAGCGGTGGTTTTGTCCACGGGATATGGTGCTTTGGCGGTGGTGCTTCCTGCGGCCCTGTTTGCTCGGGGCTTGGCCCGGCAACAGTTGCGGCTTCAGGGAAGTGCGGCTTTGGCGGGTTTTGTGGTGTGGGAGATGGTGAAGGTGGCCTTGACAGTGGCGATGTTGCTGCTGGCTCCTAGGCTGATTGCGAATTTAAGCTGGCTTGCCCTGGTGGCAGGCTTTGTAGTGACGATGAAGGTGTACTGGGCGGCCATGTGGTTCAGCCGGATGCCTCAGTCGACGGTCAAAAATTTTTAAGATTGACGAATTGGTAACTTATGTCTGCTGCTGAACACGCTGGAACACAAGGCCCGACGTCTGGAGAATACATCCAGCATCACCTGCAACACTTGCAAAAAAACTTCTCTTTTGAGAATGTCAAGCAAAGCAGCATTGTCGACTTCAGTGTCTTTAATTTGGACTCTGTTTTCTTTTCTGTGCTGCTCGGTATTTTGGGTTGCTTTTTCATGTGGCGCGCTGCTCGCAGCGCAACTGCAGGCGTTCCCGGTCGTTTTCAGGCGGCCGTCGAGATACTGGCCGAGATGGTCGAAAACCAAGCCAAGGGCGTGGTTCGCAACGCCAAAAGCCGCAAATTGGTATCTCCTTTGGCTTTGACGGTGTTTGTCTGGATTTTCCTGATGAACGCGATGGACATGATTCCGGTTGATTTGATCCCCATGATCTGGCACTCGGTCGGCCCGGCAGCTGGTTTCTCGGATTACATGCGCGTGGTGCCCACTGCCGATCTTTCGAGCACGCTGGGTCTGTCGGTCAGCGTCTTGTTGGTCTGCTTGGTTTACAACGTCAAGATCAAAGGTCTTGGCGGCTGGCTTCATGAGTTGGTGGCTGCGCCCTTTGGTGACCGCTGGTTTTTGTACCCGATCAACTTCCTCATGCAGATGATCGAATTCATCGCCAAGACCGTCTCACACGGTATGCGGTTATTCGGCAACATGTTTGCTGGTGAACTGGTTTTCATGCTGATCGCCCTCATGGGCGGCGTATGGGCCTGGCAATTCAACCCCCTGACGGGTGTGTTTTGGCTAGGATTTGGGCATGTTGTCGCCGGAACTGTGTGGAGTCTTTTCCACATTCTGGTGATCACGCTGCAAGCCTTCATCTTCATGATGTTGACGCTGATTTACGTGGGTCAGTCGCACGACTCTCACTGAAATTTCTCTTTCGCTTTTTCTTTCTCTTCTCTTCTCTAATTAAGGACAAATCATGGAAAACGTACTCGGCTTCGTCGCATTGGCTTGCGGTCTGATCGTGGGTCTCGGCGCTATTGGCGCTTCGATCGGTATCGCTCTGATGGGCGGCAAGTTCCTGGAAGCTTCGGCACGTCAGCCTGAACTGATGAACGAACTGCAGACCAAAATGTTCATTTTGGCTGGTCTGATCGATGCCGCTTTCCTGATCGGCGTGGCTATTGCACTGCTGTTCGCATTCGCCAATCCGTTCGTTCTGGCTTAATTCCCTTCGCACCTTTCACGTTGCAAAAGGAATAAGTCGTGAACATTAACGCAACCCTGTTCCTGCAGGCTATCGTTTTTGCGATCTTGGTGTGGTTCACGATGAAATTCGTGTGGCCTCCGATCACAAAAGCGCTGGACGAGCGGGCACAGAAAATCGCTGACGGCCTCGCCGCTGCGGACACAGCCAAGTCAGAACTCGCCAACGCCAACAAGCGTGTCGAAGCTGAACTGGTGACGTCGCGCAACGAGACGGCCGCGCGTCTGGCCGACGCTGATCGTCGCGCCCAAGGCATCGTTCAAGAAGCCAAGGGCCGTGCGACCGAAGAGGCCAACAAGATCATTGCGGCAGCCCAAGCTGAAGCGGGTCAACAAATGGTCCGGGCCCGTGAAGAACTGCGCGAGCAGGTCGCTTTGCTGGCAGTCAAAGGTGCCGAGCAGATTCTCCGCAAGGAAGTCAACGCTGGTGTTCATGCGGACCTGTTGGGTCGCTTGAAAACCGAGCTGTAAGCGAAGGCAGGCAGAGAACTATGGCTGAACTTGCAACCATTGCCCGCCCTTATGCGGAAGCGCTGTTCAAGGCGCAGCGCGCCGATCTGGCCAATACCGCCGTCTGGCTCGACGAGTTGGCGGCGCTGGCCGACAACGACCAGTTGCGCCAGTTCGCCGAGCATCCGAATGCGGATGCGGCTCAGGTGCTCAAGGTGATGACTGGGGACAAGGAATTGCCCGCAGCGGCCCGGAATCTTCTGGGTCTCATCATCGAAAACGGTCGTTTGGCCGTCCTGCCCGATATCGCTCGTCAGTTTCGGGCGCTCAAAAATGCAGCCAGCGGCTCGACCGAAGCTGTTGTTTACAGCGCCTTCCCGATGGGCGAGCCGGCGTTGGCTGAAGTGGCTGCCACGCTCGAAAAGCGTTTTGGACGCAAGCTCGGTGTGACAGTTGAGATCGACGCTTCGTTGATCGGTGGAATTCGCGCAGTCGTGGGTGACGAGGTGCTGGACACCTCAGTCAAGGCCCGGCTGGAACACATGAAGATGGCGCTGATTGCTTGATCTGGTGCCCCGCGCCGATTCAAGTTTTTAGCCAACAAACATAGAAAGAAGGAAAGAGTCATGCAACTCAATCCAGCAGAAATTTCTGAACTGATCAAGAGCCGAATCGAAGGTCTTGGTGCCAGCAGCGACATTCGCAACCAAGGCACTGTGGTGTCGGTGGCCGACGGTATCGTGCGCATCCACGGCTTGTCCGATGTGATGCAGGGCGAGATGCTCGAGTTCCCCGCTACAGCCGATGGCACACCAACCTACGGTCTGGCCTTGAACCTTGAGCGTGACTCGGTGGGCTCGGTCGTGTTGGGCGAGTACGAACACATTGCCGAAGGCGACACTGTCAAGTGCACCGGTCGTATTCTGGAAGTTCCGGTCGGTCCTGAGTTGCTTGGCCGCGTGGTCAACGCACTGGGTCAGCCAATTGACGGCAAAGGCCCGATCAATGCCAAGATGACCGACGTGATCGAAAAAGTCGCGCCAGGTGTGATCGCCCGTAAATCGGTCGACCAGCCTCTGCAAACCGGTCTCAAGTCGATTGACTCGATGGTTCCAGTGGGTCGCGGTCAGCGCGAACTGATCATTGGTGACCGTCAGACCGGCAAGACCGCTGTGGCGATTGACGCCATCATCAACCAAAAAGGCCAGGGCGTTTCCTGCGTTTACGTCGCGATTGGCCAAAAAGCCTCGTCGATCAAAAACGTTGTGCGCTCGCTGGAGCAAGCCGGCGCGATGGATTACACCATCGTCGTGGCGGCTTCTGCTGCCGAATCGGCCGCTATGCAATACGTCAGCGCCTACTCTGGTTGCACGATGGGCGAGTACTTCCGCGACCGCGGCCAAGACGCGCTGATCGTGTATGACGACTTGTCCAAACAAGCCGTGGCTTACCGTCAGGTGTCCTTGCTGTTGCGTCGTCCACCAGGCCGCGAAGCCTACCCTGGCGATGTGTTTTATCTCCACAGCCGTTTGCTCGAACGCGCAGCACGCGTGAATGAGAAATACGTTGAAGACTTCACCAAAGGCGAAGTCAAAGGCAAAACCGGTTCTTTGACCGCACTGCCAATCATCGAAACGCAAGCCGGCGACGTCTCTGCTTTCGTGCCAACCAACGTGATTTCGATCACTGACGGCCAGATCTTTTTGGAAACCAGCTTGTTCAACGCCGGTATTCGCCCCGCCATCAACGCCGGTATCTCGGTGTCGCGCGTCGGTGGTGCTGCTCAGACCAAATTGATCAAGAACTTGTCTGGCGGTATCCGTACCGACTTGGCTCAGTACCGTGAACTCGCCGCTTTTGCGCAGTTTGCTTCTGACCTCGACGAAGCCACCCGCAAGCAGCTCGACCGCGGTGCCCGCGTGACCGAATTGCTCAAGCAGGCCCAGTACTCGCCGCAGTCAGTGTCGGTCATGGCCTCAACGTTGTTCGCAGTGAACAAAGGCTTCATGGACGATGTAGACGTCAAGAAGGTTCTGGCTTTTGAAGCCGGTCTGCACAGCTATCTCAAAGACAAGCATGCCGCCCTGATGAGCAAGCTTGAGGCGGCCAAGGCCATGGACAAGGATGCCGAGGCCGAGATGACGACCGCTGTGACCGCGTTCAAAAAAACCTTTGCTTGATTTACACCTGAATAGATAAAAAGCCACAAGCTTTCAAAAACATTTAGGAATACATATGGCAGCAGGCAAGGAAATACGGGGCAAGATCAAGTCGGTTGAGAACACCCGCAAGATCACCAAGGCCATGGAGATGGTGGCCGCTTCCAAGATGCGCAAGGCGCAGGAACGCATGCGCGCAGCGCGCCCGTACAGCGACAAAATTCGCAATATCGCGGCGAACTTGAGTCAGGCCCATCCTGACTACACGCATGCCTTCATGCAGACCAACGAGTCCAAGGTTGTCGGCTTCATTGTCGTCTCCACCGACAAGGGTCTGTGCGGCGGCATGAACACCAACGTGTTGCGTGCCGTGACCGGCAAGCTCAAAGACGCGCAAGCTGCCGGCCAAACAGCGCAAGCTGTGGCCATCGGCAACAAGGGTCTGGGTTTCCTGAACCGTGTTGGCGCTCAGGTGGTGTCGCATGCGACACAGCTGGGTGACAAAGCGCACCTGGAAAAGCTCATCGGTCCGGTCAAGGTCTTGCTCGACGCGTACAGCAAAGGCGAGGTCAACGCGGTGTATCTTTGCTACACCAAGTTCATCAACACCATGCGCCAGGAGCCGGTGATCGAGCAGCTGCTGCCGCTGGCCACTTTGACGGTCGAAAAGGCCGAGCACGGTTGGGACTATCTCTACGAGCCTGATGCACAGAGCGTCATTGACGATCTGCTGGTGCGTTATGTCGAAGCGCTGGTGTATCAGGCCGTGGCTGAAAACATGGCTTCCGAGCAATCGGCTCGGATGGTGGCCATGAAGGCCGCGACCGATAACGCTGGCAGCGTGATTGGCGAACTCAAGCTGATTTACAACAAGACGCGTCAAGCGGCGATCACGAAAGAACTTTCGGAAATCGTCTCGGGCGCCGCCGCTGTCTAGGCCTGTGGCCGCGCAGCGATTCAGAATTTAAAGAACGAAAGAGGTTTCAATCATGGCTCAAGCTCAAGGCAAGATTGTTCAGTGTATTGGCGCTGTGGTGGACGTCGAGTTCCCACGCAACCAGATGCCCAGCATCTATGACGCACTCAAGATGGAGGGTTCAACCCTGACACTCGAAGTGCAGCAGCAACTCGGCGACGGTATCGTGCGCACCATTGCGCTCGGCACGTCTGACGGCCTGCGTCGCGGCAACATGGTTTACAACACCGGTGCGCAGATCACCGTTCCCGTGGGCAAAGCCACACTGGGACGCATCATGGACGTGCTTGGCGCGCCCATTGATGAGCGCGGTCCGGTTGACCA
>JBEDKR010000043.1:0-8945 GCA_041172005.1 Pseudomonadota bacterium | reverse complement strand
TCGCTGATCAGGCGGGCAGAGGCGTCGACAAAGCCGCCGGGCGGATTCGGCACCACCAGCGTGATGGGCCGGCTTGGATATGCTTGTGCCATCACGGCACCGCTCAAGAGCAGGGCGCAGCCGGCCAAGGCGGTCTGGCGAATGAAAAGTCTCTTTGGAATCATGGTCGTCTCTCGTTTGTGAATTTTTAGGAAGCGCGGGAAATAAATCTGGCGTCGATCAATACTTGCCGGAGAGTAGCGTACCGGCGTTCGGTACGCGGCGCTCTAGGCCCATATTTTTCAGCAAAGCCCACGTGGTGCAGACCGCGCTAGAGACCACTGGCAGACCGCTGGCTTGCTCGATCATCGGCACGGCGGCCAGCGACGGCATCTGCACGCAGGCCGAGGCCACGATGGCGTCCACGCCTTTGATATTGAGCTGCTTGTACAACTCGGCCGGTGCTTTCGGGTCACGCGCACCGACCTCCAAGTTGTTCGGAATCTCCAGTGAAATGCTGTCCACCACTTCAATGCCTTCATGCTCAAGGTAGTCGATGACCAGGCGCGTCAGCGGCTTCATGTAGGGCGCAATGATCGACACGCGCTTGGCGCCCAGCGCCTGCAAGCCTTCGACCAAAGCGCCGGCGCTGGTGGTGACGGACGTCGGCCCACCGTTGGCGGCGCAGACTTCTTGCAGCCGGCGTTGGGATTCGCGGTGGTAGCCCTTGCCCATGCTCATGATGGCCACCAAGCAGGCGTAGCCCATGGTGTCCATGCGGGCGTCAGAGAGTTCTAGGGCGCAGCGGTCAGAGTCGCGGTCCATCGCTTCGAGTTCGGCTTTGGTGACCTCCTTCATGCGCATGCGGCTCGAGTGAAAGGTAAAGCGCTCTGGCAGCACCAACTCACGGGCGCGCAGCATGGCCGGAATCTCGGTTTCCATGGTGGTGTTGGAACTCGGGACGATCAGTCCCACGCGGTATGAACGGCTCATGTGCTGCTTTCGGTTGGTATCGGGGTGACGGGATGTCAAAGTGGCCCGATCTTCGGCGGCTTGATTGATACGTGCAAATACATAATATGGATAAATCTATACCGGTATTGGATGAATCATGGACCTTCGACAGTTGCGCTATTTCACGGTGCTGGCCAGCGAGCTGAGCTTCACCCGGGCGGCACAAAAGCTACACGTGTCTCAGCCGCCTTTGAGTTATCAAATTGCCAATCTCGAGGCCGAGTTGGGTGCGCGGCTGTTCAATCGGACCAGCCGCAGCGTTGAACTCAGCGAAGCCGGCAAGGCGTTGTTGCCGCATGCGCGCGCCGTTCTGGAGCGCATTGAAGATGCGCGCAGTCATGTGCGGCGCGTTGCCGAAGGGGTCGAGGGCCGCGTGCAGGTCGGGCTAGCGGGCTCGCATTTTTTGGGGCCGTTCCCGAGTTTCATCAAGCAGTTCCGCGAACGCCGGCCCGGTGTCGAAGTGGTGCTGCAAGAAATGCGACCGGCAGACCACGTGCAGGCTTTGCGTGAGGGTCAACTTGACCTGAGCGTGTCGCGCAGCGCGCCCAACGACGGCGAGCTGGCGTCGACCCTGCTCTGGCGCGACCCGCTGGTCTGCGCCTTGCCGCTGGGCCATGCCTTGGCGGGACGCCGAAGCATTCGGCTGGCGGAACTCAAACACGAGGACTTCGTGTTTCTGAGGCTGGAGTCTTCGGCCTTTGCGCAAAGTGTTTTTGACGCCTGCGTGCAAACTGGTTTTGCACCGCGCATCGTGCAGCAAGTGGTCGAAATTCCGGCCGTGTTGAACTTGGTGGCCGCCGGACTGGGGGTCTCTTTGGTGCCTGCCTCACTGGTGCGCTTGCGCGAAGGCGCGGTGGTTCTGTGCAAACTCAAAGGTGAGCTCGATGCCGCAGGCGTCAGTGGCGATGTTTACCTGCTGCGGCGCACCGACAACACTTCGCCGGCGGTGCTGGAGTTTGCCGAGGCCTTGCGCTCGTGGGCGCTCAGCCAGTCGGCATGAATTCACCAGCGCGTGACCAAACCCGCCGCCAGCGTCGATGATTTTTCAAAATGCTTGGCGGTGAAATCCACAAAAGCCCGCACCCGCGCTGACATGTGCAGCCGCTGTGGGTACACCAGATGGATGTCGGCCGGCGGTGTTTCATAACCTTCAAGCACCTGCACCAATCGGCCGCTGCGGACGTATTTGGCAATGTCCCATTCCGCGCGCATGAGGATGCCGTGGCCGTCCAGCGCCCAGTCGACGGCGATCTCGCCATCGGTGGTGCTGAGGTTGCCGCGCACCTTGACGGTTTCCGTGCGTTTGCCTGACGTCAGCCGCCAGCTGCCATAGGCATCGTCGCCTTGGCGGATGCCCAAGCAGTTGTGCCGCGTCAGGTCGCCCGGCACCTTGGGTGCACCGCGCAAGGCCAAGTAAGCCGGTGAGGCGCACAGCAGGCGCCGGTTGGGTGCAATCTTGCGGGCCATCACCCGCGCGTCGGGTGGCTCACCAAAGCGGATGCACACATCAAAGGTGTCGTCTGCCAAGCTCGGCGGATCGACCGTCAGCTGCAATTGCACCTGTACTTCGGTATTGAGTTTGATGAAGCGCGAAATCAGCGGCGCGACATGGCTGCGGCCAAAACCCGGCGTGGCGTTGATGCGCAGCAGGCCTTGCGGCATGGCGTGCGCCGCTGACACCAACTGCTCCATGTCGCTGATGTCGGCCAGAATGCGACGCGCATGGGCCAAGTAAATCTCGCCTTCAGCGGTCAGGCTGGTGCGGCGCGTGGTGCGGTTGAGCAAGCGCACACCGAGCCGCTCTTCCAAGTGCGCCAGCCGCTTGCTGATGGCGGCGGTCGTCACGCCCAGCTCGCGCGCCGCCAGTGAAAAACCACCGCAGCGAACCAGTTCGCTGAAAAAAGCCATCTCGGAAGGGGCTGAACCTGTCATTGATAACTTTCAAGTAAACAATGACATAACTTTAAGCGTCGGCAGAGCTTTCAGCAATGGCTAAAGTCGTTCCATGAAAACTTACAAAATAGCCTGTATTCCTGGTGACGGCATTGGCAAAGAGGTGGTGCCCGCAGGGCAAACCGTGTTGCAAGCGCTGGCCGCCACCCAAAACAAGTTCAAATTTGACTTTCACGCCTTCGACTGGGGTGGCGATTACTACCGCCAACATGGCGTGATGATGCCGGCCGACGGCCTTGATGCGCTGCGGCCGATGGACGCTATTCTTTTCGGCTCCGCCGGTGATCCGCACATCCCTGACCACATCACCTTGTGGGGCTTGCGTTTGAAGATTTGCCAAGGTTTTGACCAGTACGCCAATGTGCGGCCGACGCGTATCTTGCCTGGCATTGACAGCCCACTCAAACGCTGCAGCGCTGACGACCTGAACTGGGTCATCGTGCGTGAAAACTCCGAAGGCGAGTACGCTGGTGTTGGCGGTCGGGTTCACCAAGGGCACCCGATCGAGGTCGCCACCGACATGTCCATCCTGACGCGCGCCGGTGTCGAGCGCATCATGCGCTTCGCATTCAAACTGGCCCAGTCGCGCCCCCGCAAGCTGCTGACGGTGGTGACCAAATCCAACGCCCAGCGCCACGCGATGGTCATGTGGGATGAGATCGCCTTGCAGATCAGCCAAGAGTTTCCCGACGTCACGTGGGACAAAGAACTGGTCGACGCCTGCACCGCCCGCATGGTCAATCGCCCCGCCACGCTGGACACGCTGGTCGCCACCAATCTGCACGCTGACGTGTTGAGCGACTTGGCCGCCGCGTTGGCCGGTAGCTTGGGCATTGCACCCACTGGCAACATCGATCCCGAACGTCGCTACCCGTCCATGTTTGAACCAATACACGGATCAGCCTTTGACATCATGGGCTTGGGCTTGGCCAATCCGGTCGGCACATTTTGGTCCTGCGTGATGATGCTCGAGCACCTCGGCTTGGTGCAAGAAGCTGCGCAACTGATGCAGGCGATTGAGGCTGTGACCGCTGATGTCCGCCTGCACACGCGTGACCTGGGCGGCCAAGCCAACACCGCGCAAGTGACCGACGCTGTTTGTCAGCTGCTGCGCGGAGAGCAACGGCGCGCAGCCTGAGCATTCAACAGGCCTTCAAAACACCACAAGAGCATCCTCAAGGATGTCGGTGTCATTCACGAGAACCCACCCAAGGAGACAATCTCATGCCAACGAAAATCAAGCACCTGATCGGAATTTTATGCATCGCCGCAGCCCCTGTGGTGATGGCTCAAACGGCAGTCACGACACCCGTGATGCCGCCTTGTCCCGAAAAAAACATGCAGTACTGGCAGGCATTTCCGCCCGGCGGTGAGTCTGATTTGTCAGCGCGTCACCAGCAAATGGTGCTGAAGAAAAAATGCGCTGCGATTGAAACCATTGTTCAATACAAAGCGGGTGCTGGTGGTGGTCTGATGTGGGCTCAGATGAACAGCTTGCCAGGCGACGGCTTGAACGTGGTGGGCATCAATTTGCCGCACATTGTTTTTCAGCCGATCGAAGGCCAAGTGCAATACAAGACGGCCGACATCACGCCGGCTTTTTGGTTTCACTACACGCCTGACGTGCTGGTGGTGCCTGTCGGCAGTCCGCACAAAACCTTTGCAGAATTCATCGCGGCGGCTAAAAAAGAGCCCGGCAAAATGAGCCTCGGCGGCTCGGGTCTGAACTCTGCCAACCACGCGGCCCATGAACGCCTGAATGCGGCTTTTGGCATCAAGAGCACTTACGTGCCCTACAAAGGCACGGGCGACATGACGCTGGCGGTGGTTGGCGCGCAGATTGACGGTGCGGTGACCTACACGCCGTTCGCGATTGCCAACAAGACGAAGGTACGCCCACTGGCTGTCGCCATGGAGCAGCGCCACCCGCTGATGCCCGATGTGCCGACTTTCCGTGAACTCGGCGTGGACTGGGTCGATGGTGCATACCGCGGCATTGGCGTGCCAAAATCGACTTCGCCAGAGAACCGCAGAAAGATCGCTGACATGTGGCTGGCGATGAACAACGACCCAGAGATGAAGGCCTTGGCCGCCAAAAGCGGCTTTGAGTTGGTCAACATCGGCAATGCGCAGATGGACGCTTTCATGAAGGAGCGAACCAGCCTGTACATTGAAGGCGCGCAACGTTTGGGTCTGGGTAAAAAATAGGCGCTGCTGTCGTTCTTGGGAGCAGTTTTTCAATGAATTGAAACTGGAAACTGCTTTGACTATCACTGAGATGCCTGCCGTCAGCGCCCCTTCGCCGCAAGACCAGCCGCGCGAATTTTTGTTGAGCCTTTACCAAGCTGCCGTGCTGCGCGCCTTGCCGCTACACAACACAGCGGCTTTTTTACCGTCACCCCCCAGCCCTGAAAGTGGCGGCCGAACCATCGTGATTGGCGCTGGCAAGGCGGGCGGTTCTATGGCGCAGGCGGTTGAAGCGCTCTGGCCTGCCGACGCGCCATTGGAAGGGTTGGTGGTCACGCGCTATGAGCACATTCCACCGCGCCCTGCGGGCTTAACGTCGCGCATCGAGATTGTTGAAGCCGCACACCCGGTGCCCGATGCTGCCGGGTTGGCTGCTGCTGAGCGTATCTTGGCCATGGTGCAGGGCTTGACTGAAAACGATCTGGTGCTGTGCCTGATTTCAGGCGGCGGTTCGGCGCTGTTGACGCTGCCGGCAGATGGCCTGAGTCTGGAAGACAAGCAGCGCATCAACAAAGAACTGCTGAACAGCGGCGCCAACATCAGCGAGATGAACTGTTTGCGCAAACACCTGTCGCGCATCAAAGGTGGTCGGCTGGCCGCTGCTTGCGCACCGGCGCGCGTGGTCACCTTGACCATCAGCGACGTGCCGGGCGACGACCCGTCCATCATCGCCAGTGGTCCAACCGTGCCAGACGCGACCACCTGCGCTGACGCACTGGCTATCTTGCAGCGCTACGCGATTGAAGTGCCCGCTGCGTTGCGTGCCGAGCTTGAAAGCGGCGTTCTTGAAACCCCGAAGCCCGGCGACGCGGTTTTCAACGGCCATGAAGTCCACCTGATTGCCACGCCGCAGCAAAGCTTGGAAGCAGCCGCTGACGTGGCGCGCGCCGCTGGCCTGAAGGCCTACATCTTGAGTGACGAGATGGAAGGCGAGTCCCGCGAAGTCGGCAAGGTACATGCGGCACTGGCGCGTGCAGTCAAGCAAAAAGGCCAGCCGTTTGAAGCACCCTGCGTGATTTTGAGTGGCGGTGAAACCACCGTGACGGTGCGTGCGCAGCCAGCGGTTGCGGATGAAAAGATGCGCGGCCGCGGCGGTCGGGCGGGAGAGTTTTGTTTGGGCCTTGCGCTTGGTTTGCAAGGTCTGTCAGGCGTGCACGCCTTGGCGGCAGACACCGATGGCATTGATGGCATTGAAGACAACGCAGGCGCCTACGTCGCGCCCGACACACTGGCTCGGGCCCAAGCCGCCGGCATGAAGATCGACCGCTATCTAGATAGGAACGACGCCTACGGTTTTTTTGAGCCGCTGGGTGGCTTGGTCATCACCGGGCCGACGCACACGAATGTGAATGACTTCAGGGCGATTTTGATTTTGTAAAAGCCCATGAAAAAGGCGGTCGGTGCGAAAGCGCCGACCGCCTTTTGTCAAGTCTTTGAAGACTGATTACAGAGCGTAAGACACTAGCACCAGGGGTGTAGTGGCTTTGCACTTGTTGCCGTTTGCAGGCACGCTGCTGTCGCAACCAAACTTGTTGTTCCAGTATTCAACACCGACACCTGCGGTCAAGCCGCTTTTAGGGCCCATCACGTCGAACATGAAGGTGGCGCGAATCAGAGTTTCTGTTGCAGTTTTGTCGCCAAAGCCATCCTTGCCTTTGGGGCCGACAACGCTGGCAAAGCCGCCAAAAGTACCGATGCCGCCAATAGGAATGGCCCAAGCCGAGCTGAGTGACGGAGCCACATCAAATGAGACGGACTTTCCAACAATACCGTTGTTGTTGTTTTCTTTGTAGGCGGCAACACCGATGTCCCAGAAACCAGCACTGACAGGCATGGCGGCAGACATACCTAGGCGCAGCTTGCGAGGTGCAGAGGCAAATTCAGTGTTTTTAGCGCCAGCGTCCACACGGGCGGTCAGGTTCAGATCTTTGGCGATACCGTAGCCCGTTTTGTTGCCGGTCATGGCGTTCAAGGAAAAGTTGCGCTGGTAAAAACCGTACCACTCTTGTGCGCCTTGGGCGCCACCATTGGTCAGATCAGCACTGTTTGATTTGAGCAGGTCAATGTTGAACAGGTTGCTGCCCAATTTGTCGCCGCTCACGTGGGTGAACGTCATGATGTTCTTCGCCACCTTGTCGGAAACGCCCGGCTCAGACTGGTGCGGTGCGTAGGTGTAAGTGACGGAGTTGCTGCTCCAGTCAGCGGCGAAAGCGCTGGTGCTGGCGAGCAAAACAGCGGCGATGGCGGTGAAACGAGATACGGTTTTCATGATGATCCTTTTGTTGTGAGTGATGGGCGAACCAGCGGATGCCGTCCGAAGGTGAACTATGCATGAGCTGTGCCAGCTTGTGAATAGCTCAAATCGTTTTTAAACAACGAATTCCCTAGGCTATTTGGAGGGCAAGGCTTTATTGGTGCGTTACGCACCTCTGTTGTGCTTTGGGCGTTTTTAGGCCTAACTTGCTAGACTGCCCGTCATGTCCAAGCTGATGCCGTCATTTCTGCGCCGAGTCGGCCCTGGCGTTGTCACGGGCGCGGCGGACGACGACCCTTCCGGTATTGCCACCTACACCCAGGCTGGCGCGCAGTTTGGCACCGGGCTGATCTGGACCGTGTTTTTGTCGCTGCCGTTCATGATTGCGATTCAGCTGGTGAGCGCCCGCATTGGCCGGGTCACTGGCAAAGGGCTGGCGGCTAATTTGCGCGAGCACACGCCGCGGTCTTTTTTGCTGTCGGTGGTGGTCTTGCTGACGGTGGCCAACACCATCAACATTGCGGCTGACATTGCCGCCATGGGCGAGGCTTTGCAGCTGGTGGTGGGCGGCGGTGAGCATTTTCATGCGGTGTTTTTTGGGCTGCTAACGGTGCTGCTGCAGATCTTTGTGCCCTACCGCCGGCTGGCGCCCATTCTCAAATGGCTGACGCTGTTCCTCTTTGCCTACGTGATCGCCATCTTCACGGTGCAAGTGCCGTGGGCACAGGTGCTGCACGATTTGGTGATCCCGCAGCTGCAGTGGTCGTCGGCTTACTGGATGATGTTGGTGGCTTTGTTGGGCACGACCATCTCGCCGTATTTGTTTTTTTGGCAAGCCTCGCAAGAGGTTGAAGAACTGCGCCTCAAAGGGCAGGGCGGCGGCAGTTTGTCAGCTATTGAGCAAGACCTTCAGCGTGTGCGACGCGACACCATTGCCGGCATGTGTTTCTCTAATTTGATCGCTTTTTTCATCATGGTGATGGCGGCTGTGGTGTTGTATGGCGCGGGTATTCGAGACATCACCTCAGCGGCGCAGGCTGCATTGGCGCTGAAGCCGTTGGCCGGTGAGTTCGCCTTCATGCTGTTTGCTGGCGGGGTGATTGGCACGGGCTTGCTGGCGGTGCCGGTGCTGGCGTCTTCGGCAGCTTATGCCGTGGCCGAAGCCTTTGGTTGGCCCGAGGGACTGGAGCGTCGCTGGTACGAAGCCAAGCGTTTTTACGCCATCATTGCCGTGGCCACGCTGGTCGGCACCGGCTTGAGTTTTACCTCAATTGACCCGATGAAAGCGCTGTACTGGAGCGCCATCATCAACGGCGTGGTGGCCGCACCGATCATGGTCGGCCTGATGCTGCTGGCCAGCAACAAGAGCGTCATGGGTCCTTTCATCTCAGGCATTAAAACGCGCTGGTTCGGTTGGATCGGCGCCGGCATCATGGGGCTGGCTGTGCTGATGATGTTGTGGGATGTGTGGCCTGGGCGTTAGTCCGGTGCTTGAACC
>JBEDKR010000042.1:0-9180 GCA_041172005.1 Pseudomonadota bacterium | reverse complement strand
CGGTGACCGTTCTGGTCGAACGCCGTGTGAAACACGAGCTGTATGGCAAGATCGTGTCCTTGTCCAGCAAGTACCACGCCCATGACGAAAAGGGCGAGTACAAGATGGGTGACTTGATCGAAATCACTGAGAGCCGCCCCATTTCTAAAACCAAGAATTGGGTTGTTTCTAAGTTGCTGCAAAAGGCGGAATTGGTTTAAGTCTTTCAGACTGTCAGCCTACCTCCAGAAAACGGCCCACTGTGTGGGCCGTTTTTTCATTTCAGAACCCGTAAACCCTCTTAGCCCTTTGTGACTTTTGCCCAAAAACGGGACCTCTGCAGGCTGCCGCAGACTGATACAAAATAGCGCTCGGAACATATTATTTATTCATTGAACACAGGAGCACAAATGATCAAAGTAGGCGACACACTTCCGGCAACAACGCTGATGGAATTTTCTGAAGTTGAAGGCAATGGCTGCAGCCTTGGCCCCAACCCAGTTGACGTGGCCAAAGCCACTGCGGGTAAAACGATTGCGCTGTTCGCATTGCCGGGGGCTTTCACGCCGACCTGTTCAGCTAAACACATTCCAAGCTATCTTGAGACCTTCAATGAACTCAAGGCCAACGGCGTTGATGAAATCTGGTGTGTCAGTGTCAATGATGCTTTTGTCATGGGTGCTTGGGCACGAGATCAAAAGACCGACGGCAAGATCCGCATGTTGGCCGACGGTAGTGCAGATTTTGCCAAAAGCACTGGCCTGACCTTGGACTTGACCGCACGCGGTATGGGTTTGCGCAGCAACCGCTATTCCATGCTGATCAAAGACGGGAAAGTTGCTTCACTGAATGTGGAAGCCGCTGGCAAGTTCGAAGTCAGCGATGGCGCGACGATGCTGGCTCAAGCTAAAGCATAAGGCCCGCGTTCTGCAAGTCTCAAACAAAAAAGCCGCCGTTACTAACGGCGGCTTTTTTTATGCCGGATTAAGCTGTCGGGTCACAGATCGACCTTGAGGTAATGAGCCCCTGGAACAGGGTTATGGTAATAAGGCGGGATCTCGGCAAAGCCAATGTCAACATACAGTGCGCGAGCCGTTTCCATGTCGTCCAAGGTGTCAAGTAAAACACTGTGATATCCCGCTGCGCGGGCTGCGTCAAGAATAGCTTCAGCCAAATGCCGGCCTAAACCTGAGCGGCGAAACGGCTTGCGCACATACAAGCGCTTCATTTCAGCGGCATTTGAATAATCAACATTGTCGATCTGGCGCATGGCACAGCAGCCTGCCAACTCGCCATCCACCCAGGCCAGCAAGAGCGCACCGCGTGGAACTGAGTACTCGCCGGGCAAGTCTTCAAGCTCCGCTTCAAAATTTTGAAAAAACAAGTCGACACCCAGTTGCTGTGCGTATTCAGCAAAGATCTGGCGCGTCAAAGAAAAATCCTCTGCTGAGACGGGCGTTGTGAAGAGAAAGGAGTTGCTGTGCAAAGGAAGGTGCTAAGAGAAAAAATTCAGTGTAGCGGGAATAAACAATCAGATCGACAAACAACGAGCAAGTTAAAAGACAGGTGCTTGCAACGTCGAGACCGCATATGAGGCGGTGGCGCAAAGAAGAAATATAAACAGTGCAAATAAACGTGACGCCAGATCGTCTCGGGAAGGCTGGGCCACGGAGTCCAAGCGTTTGTCGCCGTGAACCATGGCACTCACCAGTCTGTGTTTGCGGCGGGTGTAATAAACAACCGCAGCCAGATGCAGCAACACCAAACCCAACAAAATCAATTTGCCGATGTCGGTGTGATAACCGGTGGCCAGACTGACTGTTGCGTTAGAGACCAGGTGTGTCAAAGGGCCGGCAAAAGAGATTTCGTCATCGCTGACAAGCCCTGTCGCTACTTGGGCCGTCAAAAAGGCCAACAACGCCCAAACCGACAAGGCCCCCAATGGGTTGTGGCCGACAAGATGCTCGGGTGGGCTTGTCCCCCTGAGGTATGCAAGCGTCGATCGAGGGCTGAACAAGAAGCTGCTAAAGCGCGTCCAGCGGCCACCGACAAAACCCCAAACAAGACGAAACAGCAAAAGAGCCAACATGGCAAAGCCAAAACGAAAATGGAATGACATGACTGAGCCGCCGACACTGCCCGTGATCAGCAGGCCAACAAAACACACAGCCAACATCCAGTGAAAAAGGCGGGTTGGTAGATCCCAGACGCGAACAGGACTCAAACGCTGTATGGAGGGCATGAAAGCTTTCAAAGAAACGATGCAAACAGTGCATTCGTTGTACGCCTATTTTCGCTAAACTTAAAGTGCTCCGAAGATTCTGTCAACTCGGCAAGACCGGTGCCACCTCCCAAAAAGGAAAGTCATGAAAGCTTTTGCATTTGCAGCCGCTGCGGCAACACTGCTGTCTCTGGCAATGCCAGCATCCGCACAGTTCGCTAAAACTGAAGACGCCATCAAATACCGCCAAAACGCCTTGTTCGTGATGAGCCAGCATTTTGGACGGATTGGCGCTATGGCCTCTGGCCGCGCACCCTTCGATGCCAAAGTAGCGGCTGAAAACGCCGAAGTGGTCGCCAATATGGCGAAGTTGCCGTGGGCCGCCTTCGGTCCTGGCACTGACAAAGGCGGCGACACCAAAGCCAAGGCCGAGATCTGGAGCGAGCAAGCCAAGTTCAAAGAGGCCAGCGACAAGCTTGTCGCTGAAAGCGTCAAATTAGCCGCCGCCACCAAGACCGGTAATCTGGATGCTGTGAAGACGGCGTTCACTGCCACGGCAGCAAGCTGCAAGGCCTGCCACGATGCATACCGAAGCAAATAATGCACCTCTCAAGGGCTTAACTCTACGAAAAAGCCGCTTTGTGAGAAGCGGCTTTTTTCAGGGTTCAAAATTAAACAAGCAACGAAATCTCAAGTCTGGGCCAGCAGTGTCTCGATCAACTTGTGCAAGGCCGCAAAGTCGGGCAGACCAACGTACTGCTTGACGATCTGCCCACGCTTATTGACAAGGTAGGTGGTGGGCGTGAGCTGCACGTCGCCCCAAGCCTTGGCGACGGTGCCGGTGTTGTCGATGGCAACCTTGAACGGCAGTTGCCGCGTCTCAGTGAAATTGACGACATAGCTCGGGGGGTCGTAACTCATGGCCACGGCCACCGTGTCAAAGCCCTGAGGGGCGTATTTTTCATGCGTCGCGATGAGTTCGGGCATCTCGGCCACGCAGGTGACGCAACTCGTTGCCCAGAAATTGACCAAGGTGACTTTGCCGATGAAGTCGGCTGTGCTGGTCTTGCTGCCGTCGAGCAACACAAACGTAGATTGTGGCGCGACTTGCGAGCTGGTGCAGGCTGACAATCCGGCGACCAATCCGAGCGAAAACAACACAGCCGTCACTGTGCGCCAAAAACGCGGAAACGGTTTGAAAAATAGGGTCAAGGTGAGCGCTTTCATGACGTTGATCTTAATCTGCATCGGCCATTCCCGTAGACCTTGGCTGTCGTCAAAAGTTCAGTGGGTTTTGCCCCGTCAAGAGCGTTGCCTAGACGCAGACTTCAACGCCTGCCTAGACGTGGCAAGGCGCTGATCCAAATAGGCGCCGTAAAAGTCGACCGACGCAACACCCACCAAGCGTTCAGCCAGCGGCAAGCCCTCAGAACTCAAAAACAAAACCGTCGGTGCCAGCCCAACTTTCCAGCGCGCAATCTGTTCCGCGGAAGTGCTGGATTGACTGTCAAATCCGACCAGTGGTCGAGTCTTGTCTTGCATGTTGATTTGCCACGCGTGCAGGCCATCTGAGCGTGCAGGCAGCAAATAGTTGCGCCGCACCAGTTCGCAATAGGGGCAGCCGCGCAGACTGATGAGCAACACCAGCGGCTCGCCTTGTCGCGCTGCTGCTGCTGCCACGTCTGGCAATGAATCCGGAATGGGCAGGGCGGTTTCCTGAGCCCAAGCCGGGCTGAAGGTACTGCTCATGCCCGCGCCGAAGTGCAGCGCCAACCCAGCCAGCGCAGTGCTGAAGTGTCGACGTTGCCAAGCCTGCTTCATGCGGCGCTGTCCAGCAAAATGCGCGTGAGGGCCGCAGGTTCACTGATCATCGGGTCGTGGCCGGTGCTCATCTCGATCAGTTGGCTGCCGGCTCGCCACGCACCTCCCCAGAAAGCCGGATCCTTCACCCGCAAACGACTGGGTTCAATGGTCGCCAGTGCCGGTTTGGTGCAGTTGATAAAGGTGCGGGGAATGGCGCCAACACGCTGCACGTCAAAGGCCAACGGCATGCGGTAGGTGTTGCCAGGGTGCGGCGTTTGCCGACGCTGAACCCACGCGTGGTCGGCACCGTGCAGGCCGAAGACTCCGGGGTCGGGCGGTGGAAAGCTGAAGTTCTCGCTGGCTTCGGCGGCGGCAAGGCGTTGCTGCTGCGTGGCGCTGGCTTGGGTGCTGCTCCAGCTTTCGCCGGGCTTGGGGATGACCGCGTCGACATAGACCAGATGCTTCAGACGCTCACCCATTCGGTCTGCTATGGCGGTGCCGATCATGCCGGCGTACGAATGCACGACCAACACCACGTCGTTGAGTTCTTCGGTTTCAATCAGCTGGCGAACGTCCTCGATGTGCGTTTCCAGCGTGATGGTTGGCGACAAAAGATGGGCTCGTTCGCCCAAGCCTGTGAGCGTGACGGCGTGGACGCGATGACCCAGCGCTTGCAGTTGATCGATGACCCGGCGCCAGCACCACGCACCGTGCCAAGCGCCATGCACCAAGACAAAATCGGCCATCAAATCACCTTGTGGGTTTTCAGCTCGGCCACTTGTGTCGCCGAGTAGTTCAACACGCTGCGTAACACCTCTACAGTGTGCTGGCCCAGCAGCGGCGGTGGCAGGTCGGTGCGCACCGGCGTGGCGCTAAGCTTGAGCGGGCTGGCCACCAAGCGCAAACCATCATTGAGCGGATGCTGCCAACGCGTCACCATGTCGCGGGCTTCGATTTGCGGATCAGCAAACACCTCGCCCAAATGGTTGATGGCGCCGCACGGCACTTTGGCCGCTTCAAGCGCGGACAACCAGTCGGCTTTGTTGCGGGTTTTCATCAACGCTTCGAGCCTCGGCACCAGCTGTGAACGGTTTAACACGCGGTCACGGTTTTTTGTAAACAAGGGGTTGCTGGCCAACTCAGGCTCACCGGCGACAGCACAAAATTTGGCGTACTGCGAGTCATTGCCGACCGCCAAGATCAGGTGGTCCTTGGTGCCGTCAGCATGGGGCGCGACTTCAAACACTTGGTAGGGCACGATGTTTTGATGCGCATTGCCGACGCGGCCCGGTACCTTGCCGTTGACCAGATAGTTAGCACCCAAATTAGCCAGCATGGCGACCTGCGTGTCCAGCAACGCCATGTCGACCTGCTGGCCTTCGCCGGTTTTTTCAGCATGTCGCAGTGCCGCCAAAATACCAACAGTGGCGTACATGCCGGTCATCAAATCGGCTACGGCGACGCCGACTTTTTGCGGCCCGCCGCCCAAGTCATCACGCTCACCAGTGATGCTCATCAGCCCGCCCATGCCTTGAATAGCGTAGTCATAACCAGCGCGATCCGCGTAGGGACCGGTCTGGCCAAAACCGGTGACGGAGCAATACACTAGGCGCGGGTTGAGGACCTTGAGCGAGGCGTAGTCCAAGCCGTAACGCGCCATGTCGCCAACCTTGAAATTCTCGACAAACACATCGCAATGCAGAACCAGTTCACGGATCAGCGCTTGTCCGGCTGGCTGTGAAATGTCGCAGGTGACCGAGCGCTTGTTGCGGTTAGCGCCTAGGTAGTAAGCGGCTTCATGAGTTTCATTGCCGGCGTTGTCTTGCAGAAAGGGTGGGCCCCAGCTGCGCGTGTCATCACCGGCGCCGGGACGCTCGATCTTGATCACATCAGCGCCGAGGTCGGCCAATGTTTGGGTGCACCATGGGCCCGCCAATACGCGGGAAAGGTCGAGGACGCGGATGCCTTGAAGAGAGTTCATCCCTGCATTTTGCCCCGTCGCCAACGCCTCAATGCGCTGAGTACGCTCAGTACTGTTTGTATGGCAGGAATTTGCCAGACAAGACAACATTGACGCGGTCACCTTTAGGGTCTGGCTGGCGCACGATGTCCATCGAAAAATCGATCGCGCTCATGATGCCGTCACCAAACTCTTCGTGGATCAATTCCTTGATGGTGGTGCCGTAGACGCTGACGATTTCATACCAGCGGTAGATCAGCGGGTCGGTCGGCACTTGTGTCGGCAGCGACCCTTTGTAAGGCACGACTTGCAACCACTTTTGTTCGTCAGCCGTGAGGCCAAAAATCTTGCCGAGAACCTTCGACTGTTTTTCGTCAAAGGTCATTTGACCAAGGCAACCGGCGGTAACCCATTCTTTGCTGAGGCCGACCTTCTTCGCCACAGATTCCCAGGTGATGCCTTTGCTGACCTTGACGGTGATGATTTTTTCGGTGATGTCGTTGCGATTCATGAATGGCTCCTGATGTTTTGAATGAGAAATGGAAGAGAAAAAATAATGAAATGTCTTCAGGCTGCAGCTTTGAGATCCGAAACACTCGCCGTCGTGCGTCCCGGCTCGACGATGGGTGGGTGCGTAGGCGCCTTACCGTGAGACAAATGCTTGGAGCGCGTGACCAGAAAGTCGACCAAGTGGTTGCGCAGCGGGTAGTACTGCGGGTCGTGGTGCAAGGTGGCGCGTTGCCGGTCGCGCGGCAAGGTGTTGCGCACAATTTCTGCCACGCGCGCTTGCGGGCCGTTGCTCATCAGCAAAATTTTGTCGGCCAACAGCACGGCTTCGTCAACGTCGTGCGTGATCATGAAAACGGTTTGCTGTGTTTCGCGCACGATCGACATCAACTCGTCTTGAATCGTGCCGCGCGTCAGCGCATCCAGCGCGCCAAAGGGCTCGTCGAGCAGCAACATTTTGGGCTCGATGGCAAAGGCGCGGGCGATGCCAACCCGCTGCTTCATACCGCCAGACAGCGCCGAGGGTTTTTTGTCGATGGCCGCCGTCAAACCCACCAGTTCAATGTACTTCTGCACATGCGCGTCCACCTTGGCGGATGCCCAAGCTGGCCATTTGGACCGCACTGCAAAAGCGATGTTCTGGCGCACTGTTAACCAAGGCATCAAGGCATGGCCTTGAAAAACCACGCCGCGTTCCAGACTCGGTCCGGCGACTTCTCGGCCGTCCATGAAAACATGGCCGCTGCTGGCGCTCTCCAAGCCCGCGAGCACGTTCAAAATAGTGGTCTTGCCGCAGCCGGAGTGGCCGATGATGCACACAAATTCACCGCGTGCAATGTCGATGTTGACGGCGTCAAAAACTGGCTCGGTGTTGCCCGGATAAGTTTTAGCGAGCCCCTCGATTTTCAGAAAGGGGGGAGTGCTGGAAACAGCTTGTTTATTCGGCATAAGTCACCCACTTTTGCAGCTGCGCAAAGACCAAGTCCAGCAGCATGCCCATCACGCCAATCACGACGATGGCAAAAATCACATTGGTTAAAGACAGGTTGTTCCATTCGTTCCAGACGAAGTAGCCGATGCCGGTACCGCCGACCAACATTTCGGCTGCCACGATGACCAGCCAGGCGATGCTCATGGAGATCCGCATGCCCGTCAAAATGGTTGGTGCCGCGGCTGGCAAGATCACTAAAAAAGCCTTGCGCAGCGGATTGACTTCGAGCGTCTTGGCGACGTTGAGCCATTCACGTTTGACGGCTGACACGCCAAACGCGGTGTTGATTAACATCGGCCAAACCGAGCAGATGAAAATCACGAAAATGCCAGAAGCCGAGGAGTCCTTGATGGTGTAAAGCGCCAGCGGCATCCAGGCCAGTGGCGAGATGGGTTTGAGGACTTGGATGAAAGGGTCTAACGCGCGCCGCATCAACGGTGACATGCCGATCAAGAAGCCCAGCGGAATCGCCACGATGCAGGCCAGAAAAAATCCCAGACCGACCCGGGCCAGTGAATGGCCGAGCTGAATGCCAATGCCTTTGTCGTTCGGACCGTTGTCGTAAAACGGATTCGACAATTGCGTCCACGCGGTCTGGCCTAACTGCAGCGGCGTTGGAAAACCGCTGGTCTTGGCGATGCCCGGATCTTTGCCCAGCATTCGCAGATATTCTGCGCGCTCGGCAGAGACCGCTGGGCTGACAGCCGAGCTGTTCGCTGGCAGCGTGGCGACGTGCCATGCCGCCAGCAAGACCAACAGCAACAGCAGCGAGACCAAGGCGGCTTTGAGGTTCAAAGACTTCAGCATGCATGAACTCCAACGATGACGTGGTGTTTAACGGTGGGGTTCATGACTTGCTGATGGGGAAGCTTTTCAGGTACGCATCCGGCTTGGCTGAATCGAACACCTTGCCCATGATGGTGAATTTGGGATAAGCGCCTTCGGCAGGTTTCTGGCCGAGCTCGACCATGCGTTTTTTGGCATCGGTCAACAAGAACACTTTCTCAGCGATTTGCTTGTAGTTGATGTCGCCTTTGACATAGCCCCAGCGCTTCATCTGCGTCAGCATCCAGACCGCCATGGACTGCCACGGCATCGGGTCAAAGTCGGCCCGGTCTGGGACGTTTTTGATGTTGCCAAGTCCGTCAGCGAACTTGCCGGTCAGCACTTGGTTGATCACCACCTCGGGCTGGTTCAGGTACTGTGCAGGTGCAATTACTTTGGAGATCAGCTCGCGGTTATTCGGGTCCCGAGCCATGGCCGCAGCGGTTAACACGGAGCGGTACAACGCCGCAAAGGTGTTTGGATTTTTTTGAATGAACTCGGTGGAGGTGCCAAACGCGCAGCAAGGGTGGCCGTTCCAGATGTCTTTGGTCAGGAGGTGAATGAAGCCCACTTCTTCGTAGACCGCGCGTTGGTTGAAGGGATCGGGGCCAAGGAAACCGTCAATGTTGCCGGCGCGCAGGTTGGCTACCATCTCAGCTGGCGGCACCACGCGCAGTTGCACATCGGTGTCGGGGTTCAGGCCCGCTTCAGCCAGGTAGTAGCGCAACAAGAAGTTGTGCATCGAGTATTCAAAAGGAATCGCAAACTTGAAGCCTTTCCAGTTTTTCGGGTCGCGGTTGTTTTTGTGTTTGAGGGCCAGTGTGATGGCTGGCCGTTGATGTTCTGGATGGTCGCCACGTTCATCGGCGTGGCGTTGGAGCCCAAGCCCATCGA
>JBEDKR010000041.1:0-9246 GCA_041172005.1 Pseudomonadota bacterium | reverse complement strand
TTGATCAGTTATGTGGCCTTCGTCAAGGTCCTCAAGTTGCAGTTCCCGGTGTGGCCTGCTTTCATCACCGGCTAAGGAGCTAAAAAATGGATCTGATTGCGAATCTTTCGCTGGGTTTCAGTGTGGCGTTCACGCCCATTAACCTGCTGTACGCCTTCATCGGCTGTGTTTTGGGGACGCTGATTGGCGTGCTCCCAGGCATCGGCCCTGTGGCCACCATCGCCATGCTGTTGCCAGCCACTTACGCGCTGCCACCTGTGTCGGCACTCATCATGCTGGCCGGTATTTATTACGGCGCCCAGTACGGTGGTTCCACGACGGCCATTTTGGTCAACCTGCCGGGTGAATCTTCATCGGTGGTGACCTGTATTGACGGTTACCAAATGGCCCGAAAAGGTCGAGCCGGGCCCGCCTTGGCGGCAGCAGGGATGGGTTCCTTCTTTGCGGGTTGCGTTGGCACGCTGATTCTGGCTGCCTTTGCACCGCCCTTGACTGAACTGGCGTTCAAATTCGGCCCTGCCGAATACTTCGCCCTGATGGTGCTCGGTTTGATCGGCGCTGTGGTGCTGGCCTCCGGCTCTTTGCTCAAAGCGATTGCGATGATCGTGCTGGGTCTGCTGATGGGTTTGGTCGGTACCGACGTGAACTCCGGTGTGGCACGTTTCAGTTTCGATATTCCTGAACTCACCGACGGCATCGGTTTCGTGGTGATCGCCATGGGCGTGTTTGGTTACGGCGAAATCATCAGCAACTTGGCCCAGCCAGAAGATGACCGGGAAGTGTTCACGGCCAAAGTCACCGGCTTGTTCCCGACCAAGGAAGACTTCAAGAACATGGCCCCGGCTATGTTGCGCGGAACTTTCTTGGGCTCTGCGCTTGGTATCTTGCCAGGCGGTGGTGCGCTGCTGGCCGCTTTTGCAGCATACGCGCTGGAAAAGAAAATCAAGATGAAGCCGGGCGAAGTGCCATTCGGTCAAGGCAACATCCGTGGTGTCGCTGGCCCTGAGTCTGCTAACAACGCTGGCGCACAAACCTCCTTCATTCCGTTGTTGACGCTGGGCATTCCACCCAATGCCGTGATGGCCTTGATGGTCGGTGCAATGACGATTCACAACATCCAGCCAGGTCCGCAGGTCATGACCAGCAACCCTGAACTGTTCTGGGGCTTGATTGCGTCGATGTGGATTGGCAATGCCATGCTGATCATCTTGAACCTGCCCTTGATCGGCATGTGGATCAAGCTGTTGACGGTGCCTTACCGCTACCTGTTCCCGTCCATCGTGCTGTTCTGCGCGATCGGCGTGTACTCGACCAACAACAACACGTTTGACGTGTGGACAGTCGGTATTTTCGGCGTGATCGGTTATCTCTTCGTCAAACTGGGCGCTGAACCTGCACCTTTGTTGCTCGGTTTCATTCTGGGCCCCATGATGGAAGAAAACCTGCGCCGTGCGCTGCTGCTGTCACGCGGTGACTGGAGCGTGTTTGTGACGCGTCCTTTGTCAGCTGGTTTGCTGGCTGCTGGTCTGTTGTTGTTGTGTATCGTGCTCTTGCCATCGATCAAGAACAAGCGTGAAGAGGCTTTCGTCGAAGATTGACGAGCACCGCTTGAATCTTAAAAACGGCGTCTTCGGACGCCGTTTTTTTTGACCATGAACAACTGTTTTCCAGCCTCGCCACGGAGCGAGGTAGGTTTCCGTCTAGTCCTTATGAAAAATCGCTGCACAATCAACTGATGAAAAGCACACTTAACTTTATTTGTTGGGGCTTGGCGATAGCCGGTATGGCTGCCATGTCGATCGTTCCAGCTGCGGCTCAACCGTCTACAGCGACAACTGCCACGTACCCGGTGCGGCCGATACGCATGGTGGTGCCTTTTCCGGCAGGCGGCGCGACCGACATTCTGGCGCGCGCCTTGTCCCAAAAGCTGGGTGAAAAATTAGGCCAATCGGTGGTTGTTGACAACCGTCCTGGTGCAGGTGGGACGATTGGTGCAGACGCGGCGTCGAAAGCGGCACCCGACGGCTACACCTTGCTGCTCTCAACGTCCAGCACGCACAGCATCGGCCCGGCCATCAATCCCAAAATTCCGTACAACGCGGAAAACGACTTTACGCCGATTGGCTATGTCGCCACTTCACCGAATGTGGTGCTAGTGCCGCTGTCGTCGCCCGCCAAGACCATGCGCGAGTTCATTGATTACGCGCGTAAGAATCCGGGCAAGCTGAATTACGCGTCGAGTGGCAACGGCACCATCATCAACTTGACGACGGAGTACTTCAAGGCCGAGTCGGGTACGTTCATTTTGCATATTCCCTACCGCGGAACGGCGCTTTCTATTCCTGATTTGATCAGTGGCAAGCTGGATCTGTTGATCGATTCACTGGTCACCGGGTTGCCGCACGTCAAGGACGGTAAGCTGCGGGCACTGGCTGTGACCAGCCTGCGGCCGACGGCATTGGCACCCGGTATGCCGACGGTCGCCGAGTCGCTACCCGGGTTTGACTCGGTCACTTGGTTTGGCGTCTATGGCCCGAAAGGCATGCCTGCCGATCTCGCGCTCAAAATCAATGCGGCGCTTAACGCTGCCTTGCGCGAAGCAGAGGTGAAAGAGCGCTTTGCACGGCTCGGTGCCGAGCCAACCGGCGGCACGCCACAGGCCTTTGCGGCGATGGTCAAGACCGATGCTGCTAAGTGGAAAAAAATCATTTCCGAGAGAAAAATCACACCGGATTGACGTAACTTCTTCCACTTGGCCTGCGTTTTGCATGGCTGCTGAGTCCTAAGCCTTCCTCTATTTTTTGAACCTCCAAGTCACGCCATGAACTTCAACTTCGACAATCCTTACACTTCCACGCGGATTCCTTTGTTCGCTCGAAATGTCGTTTCGACCTCGCATCCGCTGGCGGCTCAAGCCGGTCTGCGCATGATGTTGAAGGGCGGCAATGCGGTGGATGCCGCGATTGCTGCTGCTGCCGCCATGACCATCGTTGAGCCGGTCAGCAACGGCTTGGGCAGTGATTCTTTTTGTATTTTGTGGGACGGCAAGGAACTGCACGGTCTGAACGCTTCTGGCCGCGCGCCCGAGGCTTGGACCCCCGATTACTTCAAGCGCAAATACGGCGATAACACCAACACACCGCCGAAGCGCGGCATGGATTCGGTGACTGTGCCGGGGGCTGTGTCCAGCTGGGTCAGCATGAGTGAGCGTTTCGGCAAGCTGCCGTTTGCCGATTTGATGGAGCCTGCCATCGAGATTGCCGAGCGTGGTTACCTGCTGCCGCCTGTGGTGCAGCAAAAGTGGGCAGCAGCTACTGGTGAGTTGCAAGGCATGCCAGGTTTTGCGCAGTCGTTTTTGCCTTGGGGTCGTGCGCCGCAGGTTGGCGAGTTGTTCCAGTTCAAGGCCGCGGCCAAGGCCTTGCGAGCCATCGGCGCTAGCAAGGGGCAGGCGTATTACGGCGGTGAAATCGCCCACGCGCTGGAGAAGTTCTCCAAACAAAACGGCGGCAGCCTGACGGTGAAAGACTTCGCCAACTACAAGCCCGAGTGGGTCAAGCCGATTGGCAAGAATTACCGCGGCTACACGCTGCATGAAATTCCACCCAACGGCCAAGGCATTGCCGCGCTGATCGCGCTTGGCATTCTGGACAAATTTGATGTTGCCAGCTTGCCGGTCGACGGCGCGGATTCGCAGCATTTGCAGATCGAAGCGATGAAGCTGGCCTTTGCCGACGTTTATAAATACGTCGCCGAGCCGTCGTCGATGGATGTGACGGTTGATCAGATGCTGGACGATGCTTATCTGGCCAGTCGCGCCAAGCTCATCGACATGAAAAAAGCACAAGACTTTGGCGCGGGCAACCCAGTCAAAGGCGGCACGATTTACCTCACGGCCGCTGACGAAAACGGCATGATGGTCAGCTTTATTCAGAGCAATTACATGGGCTTTGGATCTGGTTGTGTTGAGCCTGAGTTTGGTGTCAGTCTGCAAAACCGTGGTCACGGCTTCAGCTTGGATGCGGGTATCAATCAGGTTGCGCCCGGCAAGCGGCCATTTCACACCATCATTCCGGCGTTCCTGACCAAAGACGGCCAGCCTGTCATGAGCTATGGCGTGATGGGCGCGAACATGCAGCCGCAAGGCCACATGCAAACGCTGGTGCGCATGCTCGACTACGGACAAAACCCGCAAGCCGCCTGCGATGCGCCGCGTTGGCGCTACAACGCCGGCTTAGAGATCAACGTCGAGGCGGCCATGAATGCGGACACTGTGCAGACGCTTTCAGAGCGTGGACACCGCACGGAAGTCATCAACGACTCGTACCAAGACTTTGGCGCGGGTCAGTTCATCTGGCGCGCGGGTGACCCGAAAGTCGAAGGCTATGTGGTTGCCAGTGATCCACGGCGCGATGGTCAAGCGGTCGGTTTTTAATTGACTGACAAACGCGTGTCGGTGGGTTTAGCGCTGGCGATGGTCGGCGCCATCGCCTTCAGCGGCAAGGCCATCATCGTCAAGCTGGCTTACCGGCATGGGGTCGATCCCGTCACACTCATCATGCTGCGGATGTTGTTTGCGTTGCCGATTTTTCTCATCATGGCGTGGTGGGCGAGCCGGGGCAAACCGTCCTTGACGCGCAAAGACTGGTTGGGTGTTGTGGGGCTGGGCTTTACCGGCTATTACCTGTCGAGTTTTCTCGATTTTGCGGGCCTGCAGTACATCAGCGCATCGCTAGAGCGATTGATTCTCTACCTCAACCCGACGCTGGTGCTCTTGCTCAGTTTGCTGTTTTACCGCCAACGCATCTCCTTGCGCCAGATGATTGGCATGGCCATCAGTTACGCCGGTGTGGTGCTTGTCTTCGGCCACGAAATAACCGCCCAAGGAACCCATGCAGCATGGGGCGCACTGCTGGTATTTTTAAGCGCGACCACTTATGCGCTGTATTTGGTTTACAGCGGCGAGATCGTGCGGCGCTTGGGCTCTATCCGGCTGGTCGGCTTAGCGAGCACGGTGGCTTGTTTGTGCTGCATCTTGCAGTTTGTGCTGCTGCGACCCTTGACGCTGGAACACGTCGCCCCCGAGGTGATGTGGTTGTCGCTGATCAACGCCACGGTCTGCACGGTGGCACCGGTGCTGATGATCATGATGGCGATCGAGCGCATTGGTGCCAGCATGACGGCGCAGACCGGCATGGTCGGGCCGATCTCGACTATCCTGATGGGAGTGCTGATATTGGGCGAGCCTTTCACCGTTTGGGTGGCGGCCGGGACCGTGCTGGTGTTGGCCGGCATTTATGTTTTCACGCGGAGTCCGCGGCCAGTCGCATGAGGGCTTGGCCGTGGCGCAACAATTGATCTTTTAATTTCAACAACGACAAAAGGACGCAACATGGATTTAGGTATCAACGGTAAATGGGCGCTGGTCTGCGGTGCCAGCAAAGGCTTGGGTTTTGGCTGTGCAGAGGCGCTGGTGCGCGAAGGCGTGCATGTGTTGATCGTGGCCCGTGGCACTGAGGCTTTGCAAACAGCATCCGCCACCTTGCTGGCCGATGCGGCTCGCCCCGCTGGCACCAAAGTGCTGCACGTGGCGGCTGACATCACCACCCCCGAAGGCCGGGCGGCAGTGTTTGCTGTGCGCAAAGACTTCGACATCGTCATCACCAACGCAGGCGGTCCACCACCGGGCGATTTCCGTGACTGGGAACGCGACACCTGGATCAAGGCGCTGGACGCCAACATGCTGACGCCGATTGAGCTGATCAAAGCGACGGTGGACGGCATGGCCGAACGTGGCTTTGGCCGCATCATCAACATCACCTCAGGCGCGGTCAAGGCACCGATTGATATTCTGGGTTTGAGCAACGGTGCACGCAGCGGTTTGACTGGTTTTGTGGCGGGCGTAGCACGCAGCAAAATTGCAGGTCAGGGTGTGACTATCAACTCTTTGCTGCCCGGCGCTTTTGACACCGATCGTCTGAAAGTCACTATGGCTGGTGCCGCTCAAAAGACCGGCCAAACGGTTGAGGTCTTGGCCGACGCCCGGCGCAAAACTATTCCAGCGAAACGCTTCGGCACGCCTCAAGAGTTTGGCGCTATCTGCGCATTTTTGTGCAGCCAGCATGCGTCTTACATCACTGGCCAAAACGTGCTGGCCGATGGCGGTTCTTACCCGGGCACTTTCTAAAACGTCAGCTGAAAAATCAACAACAAAGGAAGAGACATGAGCGCACAAACCTCCAAAGCCGTCCGCATTGAGGCACACGGCGGCCCCGAACAACTCAAGCTGGTTGACGTCACCGTGGGTGAGCCTGGCCCGGGCGAAATTCGCATTCGCCACAAAGCCGTGGGCCTGAACTACATCGACATTTACCAGCGAGCCGGCTTGTACGCACTGCCCATGCCGCTCCATCTCGGCATGGAAGCCTCGGGCGTGATCGAAGCCGTCGGTGCGGGCGTGACGCATTTGCAAGTCGGGGACCGTGCGGCCTACGCCAGCCAGCCACCGGGCAGCTACTGCGAACTGCGTGTGATGCCGGCCAAGTGCGTCTGCAAATTACCCGACGCGATTTCGTTTGAAACCGGCGCTGCGATGATGCTCAAGGGCCTGACCGTGCAGTACCTGCTGAGCAAGACCCAGCCGCAAGGTGGCCTCAAGGCCGGTGACTTTGTGCTCTTCCATGCTGCCGCCGGTGGTGTTGGCTTGATCGCCTGCCAGTGGGCCAAGGCCATGGGTTTGCAGTTGATTGGCACGGCCGGCTCAGACGCCAAATGCGCGCTGGCCTTGGAAAATGGTGCGGCCTTCACCATCAATTACGCCAAGGAAGATTTCGTCCCTCGCGTCAAAGAAATCACTGGTGGAGCCGGTGTCAAGGTGGTCTACGACTCGGTCGGCAAAGATACTTTCTTGAAGTCGCTCGATTGCCTGCGGCCGTTTGGTTTGATCGCCAATTTCGGCAATGCTTCAGGCAAGGTCGAGCCGCTGGACCTCGGTTTGTTGGCTGGCAAGGGTTCTCTGTATGTGACGCGGCCAACCGTCTTCACGCACTTGGCCACACGCGAAAGCACGCAAGCCATGGCGGACGAGTTGTTTGAGATGGTTGTCAGCGGCAAGGTCAAAATTGCGATTGACCAGCGCTTTGCCTTGGCTGATGTGGCTGAGGCGCATCGGTCCCTGGAAGCCCGCAAAACCACGGGCTGTACGATCCTGACGCTGTAGTCAGGAGCGGCTGCGGCGCACCCGCAGCAGTTCGTCCAAGATCAGACAGACGGCGCCAACCGAGATGGCGCTGTCTGCGATGTTGAAGGCCGGGAAATGCCAGCCGGCGTAGTGCATGTCGACAAAGTCAACGACGTAGCCGTGCAGCAAGCGGTCGATCACGTTGCCAATCGCGCCGCCCAAGATGCAGGCCATGGCGAAGGAAAAGAGTTTCTGACCCGGATGTGAGCGCAACATGTGCACGATGAAGAGCGCCGCACCGACGCCGACTGCGGTGAAAAACCAGCGCTGCCAGCCCGAGGCCGAAGCCAAGAACGAGAAAGCCGCGCCGCTGTTGTGCACCCGGACGATGTTGAAAAAGCTCGTCACGTAAGTCGCATCACCGAGCTGGTAATAACCCAAGATCAACACCTTGGTGAACTGGTCGGCGATCAGCAGCAGCAGCGCCAATCCTAGCCAGGGCCAAACGGCGCTGCTTGATTTTTGAAAACCAATTTTGGCCATCACGCAAACTTCCGGTCTTCGCCTGCGCCGTACAAATTGCTGGTGCAGCGACCGCAAATGGTCGGGTGTGCCGCATCATGGCCGACGTCGTCGCGGTAGTGCCAGCAGCGCTCGCATTTAACGCTGCTGCTGGTGGCCGAGTTCACGCTCAAGGCGTCAGCTGCTTGCAACTTCATGACCGAGGTGATGAATACAAATTTCAAGTCGTCGCCGAGGCTTCTCAACAGCGCGAGGTCATCGGCGTTGACACCGAGTGTGACGTCGGCCTGCAAAGAGGAGCCCACTTTGCCATCGGCGCGCAAGACTTCAATGTCTTTGTTGACCAGATCGCGCAATTCGCGAATGCGCGTCCACTTGGCCAGCAGGGCCGCGTCAGGCGAAGCCAACTCTGCATAGGTTTCCATGAAGATGGACTCAGACGAACCGAACACGGTCCATGCCTCTTCGGCGGTGAAACTCAAAAATGGCGCCATCCAGCGCAGCATGGCGTGCGTGATCTGGTGCAGTGCAGTTTGTGCGCTGCGACGTGCTAAAGATTCGGGGGCGCTGGTGTAAAGGCGGTCTTTCAAGATGTCGAGGTAAAACGCGCCCAGATCTTCGCTGCAGTAGATCTGCAGTTTCGAGACCACTGGCTGAAATTCATAGACCTCGTAATGCGCCAAGATGTCGGCTTGCAACTGCGCTGCACGGCTCAAGGCATAACGGTCAATTTCCAGCATTTGATCCAAAGAAACGCTGTCAGTAGCCGGATTAAAGTCGCTCACATTGGCCAGCAAGAAGCGCAGCGTGTTGCGAATCCGGCGGTAGGCGTCGACCACACGCGCTAAGATTTTGTCGTCAATGCCGAGGTCGCCCGAGTAGTCGGTCGAGGCGCACCAGAGGCGAATGATTTCAGCGCCAAGCTTGTCTGAGACTTCTTGAGGTGCGACGACGTTGCCTTCGCTTTTGCTCATCTTGCGGCCCTTGCCGTCGACGGTGAAGCCGTGCGTCAGCAGCCCTTTGTAGGGTGCGTGGTCGTACATGGCGCAGGCTGTCAACAGCGAGGAATGGAACCAGCCACGGTGTTGGTCATGGCCTTCAAGGTACAGGTCGGCCGGCCAAGTCGATTGCGCTGCATGGCTGTGCTTCAGCACATGATCGTGCGTGGTGCCGGAGTCAAACCAGACGTCCAAAATATCGGTGCTTTTGATGTAGTCCGGTGCGTCGTTGCCGATGATGGATTCGGCCGTCGCCTTGCTCCAGGCTTCAATGCCGCCGGCCTCGACCATGCTGGCGGCTTGGTCCATGATCTCCATGGTGCGCGGGTGCAATTCGCCCGTGGCGGTGTGGATGAAGAAGGGCAGGGGCACACCCCAATTGCGTTGGCGGCTGATGCACCAGTCCGGCCTGCCTGCGATCATGTCGCGCAAACGAGTCTTGCCGTTTTCCGGGTAAAACCGCGTCTCTTCAATCGCACTCAAGGCCAGTTGACGCAAAGTTTTGGCGGCTTTGTCTTTGCTGAACAAGCCTTCATTGCCTGGGCCTTC
>JBEDKR010000040.1:0-9277 GCA_041172005.1 Pseudomonadota bacterium | reverse complement strand
CGGTTTCAAGGTAGCCCAGATGCGTGAGCGTCAGCAGATGCCGCCGCGCCGCCGCGCGGGTGATGCCCGCCCGCTCTGCCGCCGAGGTGGCGTTGAGGCGTTGGCGCTGCGGGTCAAACGCTTCCAGCACGGCCATGCCTTTGGCCATGCCTTCGATCATGTCAGCCTTGGCGATGGGGAACGTGCCCGGTAATGGGCTTTTGATGCGTGGTTTAGGGGATTCAGCCATTGCGCGATGATCGCACAACTCAACCGATCAGCGCGCAAACTTGGATGCTGTTGCTGACCGATTAGCCGCTACAGATTTACGCTGCGAGTTGACTTTGATGACAGCCATTTGGAGACAAAAATGCAGACACAACGGGTACAAGTAGCGATCATCGGCGGCGGACCAGCCGGGCATTTACTCGGGCAGTTGCTGCACAAAGCGGGCATCGACGCCGTCATCATCGAACGCCAAAGCGCAGAGCATGTGCTGAGCCGGATTCGTGCAGGTGTATTGGAACAAGTCAGCATGGACTTGCTGGACGAAGCTGGTGTTGGCCAGCGCATGCACGCTGAAGGTTTGCTGCATGGCGGCTTTGACATGCTGTTCAAGGGCGAGCGCCACCGCATTGACATGCACCGGCTGACCGGTGGCAAAAACGTCATGGTCTATGGGCAGACAGAGGTCACCCGCGACTTGATGAACGCCCGCCAAGCGGCCGGCTTGAGAACAATTTACAACGCCAACAATGTGAGCGTGCATGACTTTGACACCGACAAGCCCCGCGTGAGGTTTGAAAAATTGGGCGTTAATGGCCCAGAGCAGCACGAGATTGCCTGTGACTTCATCGCTGGCTGTGACGGCTTTCATGGCGTGTGCAGGGCCAGCGCGCCGCGCAGCGCCATCCGCGAATATGAAAAAATTTATCCCTTCGGCTGGTTAGGCGTGTTGGCCGACACACCACCGGTGCACGAGGAGCTCATTTACGTGAACAGCCCACGCGGCTTTGCACTTTGCTCACAGCGCAGCCACACGCGTAGCCGCTATTACCTGCAAGTGCCGCTGTCCGACAAGGTCGAAGACTGGTCTGACGAAGCCTTTTGGAACGAGCTGCGACTGCGGCTCGACCCGCAGGCACGCGCACAACTGGTGACCGGGCCTTCGATTGAAAAAAGCATTGCGCCGCTGCGCAGTTTTGTGACCGAGCCGATGCGCTTTGGCCGGCTATTTTTGGCCGGTGACGCCGCTCACATCGTGCCGCCGACTGGCGCCAAAGGTTTGAACTTGGCGGCCACTGACGTGAAGTATTTATCGAGCGCCTTGATCGAGTTTTACCAGGAGAAAACAGAAGCTGGAATCGACAGTTATTCAGAGCGCTGCCTGCGCCGGGTTTGGCGTGCGGAGCGTTTTTCATGGTGGTTCACGAGCTTGATGCATCGCTTTCCGGAGAACGGTGAGATAGGCCAAAAGCTGCAAGAAGCCGAACTCGACTACATCGTTAACTCGGAAGCTGGTGCCTTGTCGGTGGCTGAAAATTACGTCGGGCTGCCGCTGAATTTTGGGGAACAGTGATTGGCTGTGAATAGTGCGCGGCTTGCTGTAAATTGGCGGGTATGACGCAAGCCAAACTCCAAGCCTTACCCCAAGCCCCTGCCCTGAAAATCCCGCAAGTCCTGAAAGGCGTTCGACTGCTCAGCTTAGCCTTGAATTTACCCGGCCCTGCAGCGTTGATGCGCTGCCAGCAGATGGGTGCGCGCTGCGTCAAGCTGGAGCCGCCGAGTGGCGACCCGATGCAGCGTTACAGCCCCGTTGCGTATGCGCAATTGCAGAGCGGCATCAAGGTCATCACGGTTAACTTGAAGACTGAGGCAGGCCAAAAAGCGCTGCACCGCGAACTCGCCAAAACCGATGTGTTGATCACCTCTTTTCGGCCGTCTGCGATTGAAAAACTCGGCTTGGGCTGGAAGAGCTTGCACCGCCTTTACCCTGCCTTGTCGCAGGTGTCCATCGTCGGCAGCCCCGGCGCACGCGCCGAAGAACCGGGCCACGACCTGACCTACGTGGCGGACAGCGGCTTGGTACCGGGCCTTGAATTACCCGCCACGTTGTACGCCGACATGGGCGGCTCGTTGACCGCCAGTGAAGCGGTGTTACAGGCAGTTCTGGCGCAACGCAGTAGCGGCAAAGGAATTCGCTTGGAAGTAGCGCTCTCAAGTGCAGCGGAGTACTTGGCATTGCCTCGGCATTGGGGGCTGACGCAGCCCAGTGGTTTTGTAGGCGGAGCACATGCGGGTTACCGCGTTTATGCGTGCAAGGACGGCCGTGTGGCTGTGGCGGCGCTGGAGCCGCATTTTGCCGCAGCACTGTGTGCAGCAGCGGGCTTGCCAGCGTCAGATGTGGCGAGTCTGCAAACTCAGGCCGCGCGAGACGGCATTGCCAAGTTTTTAAAAAAGCAGACGCGCCAGCAACTGGATGCGCTGGCGGCAGCGAAAGATATTCCGCTGCACACGATGGCCTGAAAAGGCCTGACCGATTAACCAGTTAAGCGGCAGTCAACTCAGCCAGCTGCGCTTTCAACGCTGAATTTTCAGCACTGAGCGTGGTGATGGTTTGCTTCAAACGCGCAATCACGCCTGCAGGCGAATCGGGTTCGCTGCGCTCTACGGCCCGGCTTTCACGGACTTGGCGGGCGGCTTGTTGAAGCTCTTTTTTACCGCCTGCCGCAGCAGCCACCTGCTCCGCAACGGGCAGCGACGCCACGTTGGCAGCAGCGGTGATTGAAATGGAACCCGACTTGACGGCCGCCACCAGTTCGGGCGCGGCTGTCTGCTGAATTTTTTTAATGTGACTCAGGGTGCTGCTGCTGAGACGAGCGGCTTTGGCTGTTGCGTCGCTGGTGGTCATGGCTTCAACATGATTGTTCGCACCATTTAGCGTGGGCGCGGCGGATGGAGACTCGGGCGTTGCTGAATCTGCCACTGTCGACACGCGGTCAGTCAAGATGTCTTTTCTGCGCAGGGCCAACACGCCGCGTTGAAAGTCAGACAGACTTCGCCGGCCTAGGTGTTGGTCAATCATCCACATGTGAACGTCATCCATGGACTTGAACTGGGTGTTTTGCACGGTGCTGAAAGCAATGCCGTGCTTACTGCAAATGCCATAGCGGTTGTGGCCATCCACCAGCACATCGCCCCACAACACCAAGGCGTCACGGCAGCCTTCAGCCAGCAGGCTGCGCTCAAGGGCTTCGTGTTCGTGCGGGGTCAGCGGGTCAATGTACGCGCGCAGTTCTTCGCTGACAGTGATGTTCATAGATTAGATTTTGAATAAGCAAACCGGTTGGTTTGCTTGAATTAGCGCGGTTTACGAGAGGGCTTGAGCCCCGCTGGCTTGGCCGAACCGTTGTCACGCGGCGGCAAGCCGGTGTGTTGGGTCAGGATGCGGCCTTTGACCGGCGCGGCAGACTTCAACGCGACGGTGGTCGAGTTTTTCTTGCGAGCGCTGGTGTAGCCGCCGTCGGTCAGCGGCTGGTAGGTGGGGATCAAATGGTGCTTGCCATTGCCGATTAAGTCCGACCGGCCCATGGTCTTGAGCGCTTCGCGCAGCAAGGGCCAGTTGTTGGCGTCGTGGTAGCGCAAGAAGGCTTTGTGCAGGCGGCGGCGTTTGTCGCCACGCACAATGTCCACGGTCTCGCTGTCGCGCGTGATTTTGCGCAGCGGATTGCGGTTGGTGTGGTACATCGTCGTCGCCGTGGCCATGGGCGACGGATAAAAAGTCTGAACCTGGTCGGCCCTGAAACCGCTTTTCTTCAGCCAGATCGCCAAGTTCATCATGTCTTCGTCGCTGGTGCCCGGATGGGCGGCGATGAAATAGGGAATCAAAAACTGCTTTTTACCGGCTTCGAGCGAGTACTTCTCGAACATCTGCTTGAACTTGTCGTAGCTGCCAATGCCGGGTTTCATCATCTTGGTCAACGGGCCCTGCTCGGTGTGCTCGGGCGCGATCTTCAGGTAGCCACCGACGTGGTGTGACACCAATTCTTTGACGTACTCAGGGCTTTCGACGGCCAAGTCATAACGCACGCCTGAGCTGATGAGGATTTTCTTGATGCCCTTGAGCGCGCGCGCCCGGCGGTACATCTTGATCAAGGGCGCGTGGTCGGTGTTGAGGTTGGAGCAAATACCGGGGTAAACGCAAGACGGTTTGCGGCAAGCGGCTTCGATCTCAACGGATTTGCAACCGATGCGGTACATGTTGGCGGTCGGGCCACCGAGGTCTGAAATAGCGCCCGTGAAGCCTTTGACGGTATCACGAATGGCTTCGATCTCGCGGATCACGGAGTCCTCGGAACGGCTCTGGATGATGCGGCCTTCGTGCTCAGTGATGGAGCAAAACGTGCAACCGCCAAAGCAGCCACGCATGATGTTCACGCTGAAGCGAATCATTTCCCAAGCGGGGATCTTGGTGGTGTGGTCGTGGCTGCCGTTCTCGTCGGCGTAGCTTGGGTGCGGTGAACGCGCGTACGGCAAGTCGAAGACGTAATCCATCTCGACGGTGGTCAGCGGGATCGGCGGCGGGTTGATCCAAACATCGCGCGCGGTGACGCCAACGCCGTGGGCCTGGACCAAAGCACGCGCATTGCCAGGGTTGGTCTCAAGGTGCAGCACGCGGTTGGCGTGGGCGTAGAGCACGGCGTCACTTCGAACCTGCTCGTAAGACGGCAGCCGAATGACCGAGCGGTCACGCGGCGGCACTTTGATCTTGCCCTGCATAGAAGGCAAGCTCGGGTTCTGCACAAAGGTCAGCGGCTTGATGGCGGGGTTGGCCTGCGGCTGCGCAGTAATTGAAGATTTGGCCTTGAGCACAGGCGAACCAGCAGCTTCGGCCTTGACAGCGACATCGGCGGCTTCGTCTTCACGGGCGCAAGTGGCGCCCTGCTCTTTGGCCTGCTCCGAAATCATCAAATACGGATTGACGTGCGCTTCGACCCGGCCTGGCGCGTCGACATTGGTGGAGTCAATTTCGAACCAGCCTTGCGCGGTCTCGTCACCTTGGCGGCGAATGAAAGCGGTGCCGCGAACGTCGGTGATGTTGGCGATGGGTTCTTTGGCCGCTAAGCGGTGGGCGATTTCGACAATTGCGCGCTCAGCGTTGCCGTACAGCAGCAGGTCGCATTTGGCGTCGACGACCACGCTGCGCCGCACTTTGTCAGACCAGTAGTCGTAGTGCGCGATACGACGGAGCGAGCCTTCGATGCCGCCCAACACGATGGGCACTTCTTTGTAAGCTTCGCGGCAGCGCTGCGAATACACGAGTGCAGCGCGGTCGGGCCGCTTGCCGCCAATATCGCCGGGGGTATAGGCGTCGTCACTGCGGATTTTGCGGTCCGCCGTGTACCGGTTGATCATCGAATCCATGTTGCCGGCCGTGACGCCGAAAAACAGATTCGGCTTGCCCAGCAGTTTGTAAGGCTCAGCGGTTTGCCAGTCAGGCTGGGCGATGATGCCGACCCGAAAGCCTTGGGCTTCGAGCATGCGGCCAATGACGGCCATACCAAAACTCGGGTGGTCAACGTAAGCGTCACCGGTGACGATGATGATGTCGCAACTGTCCCAGCCCAGCGCCTGCATTTCCTCGCGGCTGGTTGGCAAAAACTTGGCCGTGCCAAAACGGGCCGCCCAGTACTTGCGGTAACTGGTCAGCGGTTTGGCGGCGCGCGCGAAAAAGGAGACGTCGATTGGGGCGTTCATGAGGCTTTGGGTTAAGCCGGCATTGTAGGGTTTCTGCCCCAAATACACCAACGCCAAAAAATGGCCCTTTTAAAGGGCCGGACAGGCACCAACCCAAGTCGGAACTAGCGCCGCAAGGTCATTTGCCCACGAATTTCGCCGCTGGGGTTGGCTGCCGTGTGGATGTTGGCGTACCAGCGACCGGCCATCAGGTCGGCCACTTGTGCGGCAGTGAGTGTGGCGGAGCCTTCCATCGGGCTGGCCATCAGACCCGGAAAGGGCAACACCACGCCTGCGTTAGCACCGATGGCAGCTGGGCCATGGAAGTGACCTGCCCTCGCTGGGCCGCTCAAGTTGGTATAACTCAGCCGCCAGCGCAGCACGTTGGTCTCGGTGTTGAGCATGGCGTCGACCTGTCCGTTGGCGCTGGTCACCACCGGCGGCACCTCGTTGCCGCCGCGCATTTGCGTCGTGAACGTGACCAAATGGCTTTTGTTATCAGCTGGCAACATGGCTCCGCAACCGGCCAGCAGCGCGGACACCACTCCTGTTAGCGCAAGGCTGCGAAATTGAAAATGAGTCATCGTGAATCTCCTGTGTTTCATCCTAGTTCAAGGCCAGCGTCGCTGACAGCTCATCCGCAGGGAAGCACGCGCTCAAAGTGGTGCCGCATTGAGGGCTGGACTTGACCACGAAACTACCGCCTTCGGCTTCGACGCGATAATGCATGCCCAGCAAGCCCAACATGGCAATGCGCCCGGAGGAAGCGTCGAAACCAACGCCGTCGTCAGTCACGCTGATCTGCACGAGACCATCGCCCTCGCTGGACAAGTGCACGCACACGTTGCCGGCGCGGGCGTAGGCCGCGACGTTCGCAAGGGCTTCTTGCACCAGCCTGTAAATGGTGAGCTGAAGGGCGGGCTTGAGTTGCAACTCTGCAAGCTCGGCCTGTACCGGGATGCCATGGCTGCGGTTGAAGTCGCTGATCAGTATTGTCAAGGCTTGAACCAGCCCAAGTGAGCTCAAGGCGGACGGCCGCAAGTCTTCAATCATGTGGCGTTTGCTGTCGATGCTCTTGTCCAGCATGTCTGAGAAATGCCCAATGCGAGCCGCCACTTCAGGGGACAGCGGCGCTAAAGCCGACTTCAGCCGTGCCACGTCAAACTTGGCGGCGGTGAACAAGGCGCCGAGGTCATCATGCAGGGCGCCAGCCAGACGATTGCGCTCTTCTTCCCGTGTGGACTGTAAGTGCCGGTTGAGTTCGGTGAGCTCGTCGGTACGGCATTTGATCTGCTGGTTCAAGGACAGCGTCAGGGCCAGCAAGGCGGCTTCGCTGCCGCGAAGTGCATCTTCAGCGCGCTTGCGCTCGTCTATGTCTTCGGTCGCGCCGTACCAGCGTGTGATCGCGCCAGTGCTGTCCCGCTTCGACATGGCACGGGTTCTCATCCAACGGTAGCTGCCGCTGCGCATGCAGAGCCGATGCTCGACATCGTTTGGCTCGCCAGTCAAAACAGCACAACGCCAAGACTCCATCACCTGCGGCAGGTCGTCCGGATGCACAGAGTCGGCCCAAGACTCACCCAAACCGCGCTTACCCGTCCACTCGCTCCAGCGTTCGCTGAGATAGTCCACCTGACCGTCTGTGCCAGCCGTCCAGACGACGTGCGGATTGAGGTTCAAGGCATTCCAGCCGTGGCGTTTCATGTCACGCTAGCGAAGTTTCTACACGCAAGATGGAAGTTGTCTTGACTTCATGGCACGCCGGTATTTGCATTCTGTTGTCCTTACTTTAATGGCGTATGCGGAGTTCGAAATTGGGTTGATGGTGATGAGCCTCAACAGTTTTCATCATCGCTCTGCAGGGGCAAGCTGATGGCAGGCCCACGGCGCGCGTCTGCGTGGGCTCAGACCTACAAAATGCCGAGTCAGCTTGGCGTCACCGGCCCGGTTCAAGATGTTTGAATCACCTTTCCCCGAATCACTTTCAACGAAAGCAGACATGACCCGACTCAAGCACAAAGTCAGCATCATCACCGGCGCGGCCCAAGGCATTGGCTTGGCGACCGCGCTCAAATTTGCAGCCGAGGGCGCCGTCGTCATCGTTTGCGACTTACGCCAACCCGCCATTGACGAGGCCGTCAAGCAATGCCAAGCGCTGGGCGCACAAGCCATTGGTTGCCTGATGGATGTGACCGATCGCGCGCAGGTCGATGCGGTGGTGGCGCAAGTCAAAGCGCAATTCGGCCGCATTGATGTGCTGGTCAACAACGCTGGCATCACCAAGGATGCGCGCTTGCTCAAAATGACGCTGGAGCAGTTTGATCAAGTCATTGATGTGAACCTGCGCGGTGTGTTTCATTGCGCCCAAGCGGTGGCTGACACCATGGTGGCGCAAGGCAGCGGCGTGATTCTGAATGCCAGCTCGGTGGTCGGTATTTACGGCAACTTTGGCCAGACCAATTACGCTGCCACCAAGTTTGGAGTGATCGGATTCACCAAGACTTGGAGCCGCGAACTGGGACCCAAAGGCGTACGGGTCAATGCGGTGGCACCGGGCTTTGTCTCGACGCCGATTCTGGACACCATCCCCGAGAACGTGCTGCAAGAAATGAAGGCACGCGTGCCGCTAAAGCGCTTGGGCAAGCCCGAAGAAATTGCCAACGTCTATGCGTTTTTAGCCAGCGACGAGGCGAGCTACATCAATGGCGCGGTGATTGAGGTGTCCGGAGGCATGACGGTCTGACAAACTGATAAGACGGGCGTCGTTAAAAGCGATAATCCGCGCATGAGCGATTTACCCCTCGATGACCGTCCCCGCCCCGAGTCTTTGACCGACCTCTTTGTCTCTTTCACGCTGCTGGCCCTGCAAGGTTTTGGCGGCGTGCTGGCCGTGGTGCAAAGAGAGTTGGTCGAAAACAAGCGCTGGATGACGCGTGATGAGTTCATCGAAGATTGGTCGGTGGCGCAGATCATGCCTGGCCCCAACGTGATCAACTTGGCCTTGATCGTGGGCGGTCGCTATTTCGGCCTCAAAGGCGCGCTGGTGGGATTGGCCGGCATGTTGGCGGTGCCGCTGGTGCTAGTGCTGGCTCTTGCACTGGTTTACTCGCAGTTTGCAGACCACCCAGGTGTTGCTGGCGCGCTGCGCGGTATGGGCGCGGTGGCTGCAGGCCTGATCATGGCTACCGGTATCAAGCTGATCAGCGCACTCCAGACCAATGTGCTGGGCTGGCGCTGGTGCGCTGCGTTAGGGCTGGCGTGCTTGGTCGGCATTGTCGTGATCCGGCTACCGCTGTTTTACATTTTGTTTGGGCTTGGCGGTATGGCCTGCACCATTGCCTACCGAAGGATGAAGCCATGACCGAAACGCTGAGCTTGAACATGGGTGTGGCTGAGTGGTTTCAGTTTTTTTTGCACTATCTCTCGCTGTCGCTTATGGCCATTGGCGGCGCGATTGCCATGATTCCGGACATGCACCGCTTTTTGGTTGAGCAGAACCTTTGGCTGACGAGCGCGCAGTTCAATGCATCGGTGGCAATTGCACAAGCGGCCCCCGGACCGA
>JBEDKR010000039.1:0-9402 GCA_041172005.1 Pseudomonadota bacterium | reverse complement strand
CGCTTGGTCGGTGGTGACGCCGGCACCTTCACCTTGCTGCTGGCGTCGATGGGCGCAGGTGCCATCACGGTGGTGATGATTCTGCCGCGAGTGCGTCAGTTTTTATCGGGTAACCGGCTGGTGCTGACAGGCACGCTGCTGCAGTCCTTCGCCACCTTGGTCATGGCGTTTGCACCCAACGTGTATGTCGCAGTGCCAGCCATGTTTTTAGGCGGTATGGCCTGGCTTTGCACAGCCAACAGTCTGAGCGTTTCAGCCCAAATGGCATTGCCCGACTGGGTCCGGGCACGCGGCATGTCGATGTACCAAATGGCCATCATGGGCGGTAGCGCATTTGGCGCTGCGTTGTGGGGTCAGATCGCCACCGTGAGTTCTTTGACAGTGAGCATGGTGATTGCCGCCGTCACCGGCAGCATCAGCATGTTTATCGCCATACGCGTCATGAAGGATTCCGGGCAAGAAGAAGACCTGACACCATCACGCGACTTCAAAGTCCCGGTGAGCGAAACCGCGCCGCGCACCGGCCACGTTGTGATGACCCTTGAATACCGCATTGATCCAGCCCGCGCCGAGGCCTTTGTAGCATTGATGCAGCAAAGCCGGCGCAGCCGGCTGCGACAAGGCGCCCTCAGTTGGGAATTGCTGCATGATTTAGGCGAACCTGGTCGCTACGTCGAACAAGTCGTCGATGAATCATGGACCGAGCACTTGCGGCGTTTTGATCGCGTTACAGCCGCCGATGTCGCCTTGCGCGACCGCAAGCTGGCTTTTCACATTGCACCGGAGCCGCCAGTGGTCACGCGCTATGCGATTGAGAGCTCGGCACGGCCGTTGTCCTAGGAAAAGGTAGGCCTGCACTTTCGCGCTAGAAGCGCTCGTGAGACGCCAAATAGCGCCACTGCCCGACCGGCAGATGACCTAAATTAACACGCCCGATACGAACACGCTTGAGCCCGGTCACAAAAAGACCGACTTGCTCACACATGCGGCGAATCTGCCGCTTCTTGCCCTCTTTCAGCACGAAGCGGAGCTGCTCGGGGTTTTGCCAAGACACTTGGGCTGGCTTCAGCGCCACGCCGTCCAAGCTCAAGCCGTGGCACAAACGCTGTAACTGCTCAGCCGGAAAAACGCCCTGCACGTTGACGGTCTCAGCACCGTAGCTGACGCGCACCAAATATTCTTTTTCCATCTCCGAGTCTTCGCCAATCAGCTGGCGCGCCACACGGCCGTCCTGCGTCAACACCAACAGGCCGATGGAGTCGATGTCTAGGCGACCGGCAGGCGCCAAGCCGCGCAGCTGCTCGTGGCCCCAGCGCATACGGCTGTTGCATTCAGTCCAACGGTTTTGCGGCTGCACCAGCACCACGGCAGGATCATGCCCGTCTTCGGCTTGACCACTGACATAACCCACCGGTTTGTTGATCAGAATCGTGACCTGCTGGCGCTGTTGATGCTCGGCCTGCTGCGCCACTTCGATACGGTCGCTAGGGGAAACGGGTTGCCCCATCAAGGCCGGCTTGCCGTTCACGCGAACCCAGCCCCTGTCGATCCAATCGTCGGCTTCGCGGCGGGAACACATGCCGAGTTCGGCCATGCGCTTGTTCAGTCGGATGGTGACAGGGCCGCTGGCGGGCGACGCATCGGACGTCACAGGCTTGGGAATACGGCGAGCGCCGGAGGGTGGGAGAGGTGCAGTCATGGAAGTGCTATTTTGCAACAAATCGACTGCTGCTCAATCTAGGGGCACGGACTCGACATCACTGAATACTGCTGCGCAACGCAGCCAAGTCAAGTACCCGCAGGCCGCCGTATTCAATGCGGATCGTGCCCTGAGTTTGCAAAGCACTCAAAGCCTCGTTGACACGCTGCCGTGACAATCCGACCAGATACGCCAGCTCCTGCTGCGTGATGCGGAGAATATCGCCAACACCCGGATACAGCACAGGGTTGAACAGTGCGGCTAGGCTGCGCGCAACACGCAGGTCGGGGTTGTTCATGCGGTCAATTTCACGCGCTGCAATGAACTGGCCCAACCGCTCATTGAGCTGGTTCATGACAAACCGGTTAAAGCCAATGGAATGGTCCAACAACCAATGAAAAGTCTCCAACGGCAGCCCCGCCACCACGCTGTTCCGAAGTGCCTGGATGTTGTAGCGAAAAGGCTCACGTTTGAGCGCTGTTCCCTCTCCGAACCAACCGCCCGGTGGCACCCCGGTAAAGGTCATGGTCATGCCTTGCGCGCTGTCTGCGCTCATTTTGAGCAAGCCCTCAACCACGCCAAACCAGTAGGTGACCGGCTTGCCGATACGGCAGATGAAATCACCCGCCTCGGCATCACCCACCAGCAGCTCGGCTTCAGCGCGCTCGCGCTCCGAAGGCAGCAGCAACGGCAACCACGGAATGCCCTGCAGCTCGGCAGACGAAGGTCTGCGGCGCCGCTGATGCAAGGACAGATCGTGACTGGAAACAAGTTGAAGGTGCATGAGCGTTTTATACGGCTTAAAGAACAGAACGAAAAGTAAATAACTCTGAAAAAAAGCACGCCGAACAGCGCCCACTGACAACATCGACGCGGCATTGATCTAAGGGCTGAGCGTAACGGGTCAGGCGGACAACGGTCTACGGGAAAGTCCTGAGAGGAATGACCCTTGCTTTGTCGTTTGAATGACAAGTTGACGTCAAAGCGAGTCGTAGTATCCGGCTCATACCCGTGCTAATGAACGTCCATCTGGACCGCCAGCAAGAGAGATCACGCCCATGCAGACCACGTTCCCAAGACTGCTCCTGAAACACGCCGCCGAACGCCCGGATGCGCCGGCCATGCGCGAAAAAGAATACGGCATCTGGCAAGCCCACAGCTGGGCCAACATGGCCCGCTTGGTGGAGCGCATCGCCTGCGGCCTGCACCTCGCAGGACTGACGCGCGGGGAGCACATGGTGGTGATTGGTGCGAATCGGCCGCGCCTGTACGCCACCATGCTGGCCGCGCAAGCTCTCGGTGCCATTCCGATTCCGCTGTACCAGGATGCAGTGGGTGCAGAATGCGTTTTCCCCATCACCAACGCCGATGTGCGAATGGCGATGGTTGAAGACCAAGAGCAAGTTGACAAGCTGCTCGAGATTCGCGACCGCTGCCCAGACTTGGCCACCCTGATTTACGACGAACCCCGCGGTCTGCGCAACTACGAAGAGTCAGGCCTCAGCTCGCTCGACGCACTGATTGATGCAGGCCGCATGTTTGCACAAAGCCATCCCGACTTTTTCAGAGGTGAAATCGACAAAGGCCAACCGGACGACGTGGCGGCCATGTTTTTCACATCTGGAACCACCGGAAATCCGAAGGGCGTGGTGCACACGCACAACACCTTGCTGGACCGCGCACAAGCCGGAGCCGAATTCGACAAACTCAGCTCCGCCGAAGAAGTGCTGGCTTATTTGCCACCGGCTTGGATCGGACAAAACATCTTCAGCTACGCGCAGTGGTTGTGCTGCGGCTACGTGGTGAACTGTCCCGAAAACGCCAGTACCGTCACCATCGATTTGAAGGAGGTCGGGCCGACTTATTACTTCGCGCCACCGCGCGTTTTTGAAGGCCTGCTGACCAGCGTGATGATCCGCATGGAAGACGCCGGCAGCATCAAGCGGCACATGTTTCATTACTTCATGGACGTGGCCAAGCGCGTCGGCCCTGACCGCATGAATGGCCAACCCATTGGCGCTTTGCAAAGCCTCCTTTACGGGCTGGGCAACTTCATGGTCTACGGCCCGCTGCGCAACAACCTCGGCTTCTCGCGGGTGCGCGTGGCCTACACCGCCGGCGAGGCGATTGGCCCCGACCTCTTCACCTTTTACCGCTCCATCGGCATCAACCTGAAGCAGTTGTATGGCTCGACCGAAACCGCTGTGTTCGTCTGTCTGCAGCCCGACGATCAGGCGCGCGCGGACACCGTTGGCGTGCCGATTCGTGGAGTGCAAATCAAGGTCGCCGACAACGGCGAAATCTTGGTCAAATCGGCAGGGCTGCTCAAGGAATACTACAAAAATCCAACGGCCACGGCTGAAGTGTTGAGCGCTGACGGCTGGTACCACACCAGCGACGCCGGCTTCATCGACGCCAGTGGGCACCTGAAGATCATCGACCGCGTCAAAGACGTCGGCCGCATTCAGGGCGGCACCAACGACGGTGCCATGTTCGCACCCAAGTATGTTGAAAACAAACTGAAGTTTTTCCCCTTCATCAAAGAAGCGGTAGCTTACGGTGACGGCCGCGAAAAAGTCTGCGTCATGCTGAACATCGACTTCGATGCGGCCGGTAACTGGGCCGAACGCCGCAACCTGCCGTATGCCGGCTACACCGACTTGGCACAAAAACCCGAACTCTACAAATTGATTCAAGAATGCGTTGAAAAAGTCAACGCCGACCTGAGCGTTGACGCGCTGCTGGCCGGCTCGCAGGTCAGCCGATTTTTAGTGCTGCACAAAGAGCTCGACGCCGATGACGGCGAGCTGACGCGAACCAACAAAGTCAGGCGCGGCTTCATCGCCGAAAAATACCAACCGCTGGTCGACGCGCTGTACAGCGGCAAGACTGAACAGTTCATTGAAACCGTCGTGAAGTTTGAAGATGGTCGTAGCGGCAGCGTCAGCGCGACGCTCAAGCTCAGCGACGCGAAAACATTTGCCTCCGTGAAGGCTGCAGCATGACAAAAATAATCGGCGACGTTATCCTCGACGTCAACAACATCTCCCTCAGCTTTGGCGGCGTCAAGGCGCTCTCGGACATCTCGTTCAATGTGAAAGAGCACGAGATCCGCGCCATCATTGGGCCCAACGGTGCGGGCAAAAGTTCGATGCTCAATTGCATCAACGGCGTTTATGCGCCACAGCAAGGATCCATCACGTTTCGTGGCGAAACGTTCAAGCACATGAACAGCCACCAAGTGGCCGTGATGGGCGTGGCCCGCACCTTTCAAAATCTGGCTTTGTTCAAAGGCATGAGCGTGCTCGACAACATCATGTCGGGCCGCAATCTGAAGATCAAAAGCAACCTCTTCATGCAGGCGCTGCGCATTGGGCCAGCTGAAAAAGAAGAATTCATGCATCGCGAGGCGGTCGAAAAAATCATCGACTTTTTAGAGATTCAGGCCTACCGAAAAACACCGGTGGGACAACTTCCGTACGGCCTGCAAAAACGTGTCGACTTGGGGCGTGCGCTAGCGATGGAACCGCAGGTGCTGCTGCTGGATGAGCCGATGGCCGGTATGAACGTCGAAGAAAAGCAGGACATGTGCCGCTTCGTGCTCGACGTCAATGACGAGTTCGGCACCACCGTAGTTCTCATCGAGCACGACATGGGCGTGGTGATGGACATCTCCGACCGAGTCGTGGTGCTGGACTACGGCAAAAAAATCGGCGACGGCACACCCGACGAAGTGCGCAACAACCCCGACGTGATAAGCGCCTACCTCGGCACCAGCCACTAAGGACACTCAAAATGGCATTTTTTCTTGAAACATTGCTCGGCGGCCTGATGGCCGGCATGCTGTATTCGCTGGTGGCATTGGGCTTTGTGCTGATTTTCAAAGCCTCCGGCGTCTTCAACTTTGCGCAGGGTGCGATGGTGCTGTTTGCAGCGCTGGCGATGGCCCGATTTTCAGCATGGCTGCCTGAATGGCTGGGTTTTGAAAGTCTGCTGCTGGCCAACGTGTTGGCGTTCTTGATTGCTGCTGTCATCATGTTTGCAGTGGCTTGGCTGATCGAAAGGCTGGTGCTGCGGCATCTGGTCAACCAAGAAGGCGCGACGCTGTTGATGGCCACGCTGGGCATCGCTTATTTCTTGGAAGGTCTGGGCCAAACCATCTTTGGCGGCAACATTTACAAGATCGACATCGGTATGCCGAAAGAACCGGTCTTCGTACTGGACTCGATCTTTCCGGGCGGCCTGCTCATCAACAAAGAAGACCTTTATGCCGCGCTGATCGCCGCGCTGTTGGTCAGCGTGCTGAGCCTGTTCTTTCAAAAGACCTCGACCGGGCGGGCTTTGCGTGCAGTGGCCGACGACCACCAAGCAGCTCAATCGATTGGCATTCCACTGAATCGAATCTGGGTCATTGTCTGGTGCGTGGCCGGTGTGGTGGCCTTGGTGGCCGGGATGATCTGGGGCAGCAAACTCGGTGTGCAGTTTTCGCTCGCGACGGTGGCGTTGCGCGCCTTGCCGGTGGTGATTTTAGGCGGCCTGACGTCGGTCCCTGGCGCCATCATCGGCGGCTTGATCATCGGTGTCGGCGAGAAGTTGTCTGAAGTTTTCCTAGGCCCCTATGTCGGCGGTGGCATTGAAATTTGGTTCGCCTACGTACTGGCGCTGGGTTTTCTGCTGTTTCGTCCGCAAGGCCTGTTTGGCGAAAAAATCATCGATAGAGTATGAGGCCCCCACGCTTGTCACTTCGTGTACTGCGCTGCCCCCCGTGGGGGTTGCTGCGCCTGCGGCCCGGCGAAGCCGGATCCTCGGCCCCTGCTGGGTGGGACACAGCGCTACGGATAAATTTTTTCATGTCGACCTAACCGCGGCTCATCCTTATGTTCTACAGAGAAAACGGCCAATTCAAAACCAACTACCGCGATGACCAGCAGATCTTCCCGATCTTGCAGGACCGCATCGCCATCGGCTTGCTGTTGGCAGTCGCCTTCGTGGCGGTGCCGATGCTGGCCAGCGATTACCTGTTCCGCGCTATTCTGATTCCCTTTGTGATCATGTCCTTGGCCGCGCTGGGGGTGAATATTCTGGTCGGTTATTGCGGCCAGATCTCGCTCGGCTCGGGCGCCTTCATGGCGGTCGGCGCGTACGGGGCTTACAACATCTTTGTGCGCCTGCCCGGCATGCCGCTGATCCCTGCCTTGATCTTGGGCGGCTTGTGTGCCACCGCGTTTGGCATCTTGTTTGGCCTGCCCAGCTTGCGCGTCAAAGGCCTGTATTTGGCTGTCGCCACACTCGCCGCACAATTCTTCAGCGACTGGATGTTCCTGCGCATCAAGTGGTTCACTTTGGACACACCCTCCGGCTCTGTGTCGGTGTCGAACCTGCAGGTCTTTGGTATGCCGATTGAAAGTTCTGTCAGCCGCTACTTGTTGTGCCTGACCTTGCTGCTGGTCATCGGCGTGATGGCCAAAAATCTGGTGCGCGGCGCCATCGGCCGTGAGTGGATGGCCATCCGCGACATGGACGTGGCGGCAGCTGTGATTGGCATTCGGCCGATGTACGCCAAGCTCAGCGCCTTCGCGGTCAGCTCTTTCATCATCGGCGTGGCGGGTGGGTTGTGGGCCTTTGTTTACCTAGGTGCATGGGAGCCTGCGGCTTTTTCTGTCGACCAATCCTTTCGCTTGCTTTTCATGGTGATCATCGGCGGCCTTGGCTCCATCATGGGCAGCTTTTTTGGCGCGGCTTTCATCGTCGTGTTGCCGATAGCGTTGAATCAATTTTTGCCCTTCTTTGCCGGCCTGTTTGGCATCGAGATTTCGACTGCCGGCGTGTCCCATGCCGAGCTGATGATTTTTGGCGGCCTGATCGTTTGGTTTTTGATCGTTGAGCCGCATGGGCTGGCCAAGCTGTGGTCTATGGGCAAACAAAAGTTGCGTTTGTGGCCCTTTCCACATTGAGTTTCGTGGGTGTTGTTTATCAAGTGAGTTTTAAAAATTAACCGGAGACAGGAATGAAATCAGGCAAATTATTTTTGGCGCTTGCGACCCTCGCGGTGAGCGCCTCCTTGGTCACCAGCGCCGTGGCGCAGTCCAAAGAACAGTTCATCCCAGTGCTGTCCTACCGCACCGGGCCTTACGCCCCGAACGGCACACCGTGGGCCAATGGCTACGTGGACTATCTCAAGCTGGTAAACGCGCGCGGCGGCGTCAATGGCGTCAAGCTGTCTTTTGAAGAGTGTGAAACTGGCTATGACACGGCACGCAGCGTGGAATGTTATGAGCGACTCAAAAGCAAAGGCATGTCTTTTGTTCAGCCGCTGTCGACCGGCGCGACCTTCGCCATCACCGAAAAAGCCCCGATCGACAAAATCCCGGTCGTAACGATTGGTTATGGCCGCAGCGAAAGCGCTGACGGCTCGGTTTTCAAATGGAACTTCCCAATCGCTGGCACGTACTGGGTTGCCGCAGATGCGATCTTGCAAGCCATCGCCAAAAAAGAAGGTGGCTTTGACAAGCTCAAGGGCAAGCGCATCGCACTGGTTTACCACGACAGTCCATTCGGCAAAGAACCTATTCCGCTGATGCAAGAACGCGCTGCGATGCACGGTTTCACCCTGCAGTTGCTGCCAGTCACGGCACCTGGCGTTGAGCAAAAAGCCACTTGGCTGCAAGTGCGCCAGTCACGCCCAGAGTACGTTGTTTTGTGGGGCTGGGGGGTGATGAATTCAACCTCCATCAAAGAGGCGCAAGCCACCGGCTACCCGCGTGAAAAGATGTACGGCGTCTGGTGGGCCGGTGCTGAGCCTGACGTGAAAGACGTGGCTGATGGCGCCAAAGGCTACAACGCTGTGACGATGCAGCACGGCGCTGAACCCAACTCCAAGTTGGTCAAAGACGTGATGGCGATGGTGCACGGCAAAGGCCAGGGAACCGGCCCGAAAGACGAAGTTGGCCAAGTGCTCTACATGCGCGGCGCCATGAGCGCGATGATCGGCATCGAAGGCGTGCGTGCAGCGCAAGATCGCTTTGGCAAAGGAAAAATTATGTCGGGCGAACAAATTCGCTGGGGCCTTGAGAACCTGAACTTGACGCAGCCCAAACTTGACGCCCTCGGCTTTGCCGGCGTGATGCGTCCTATCAGCACCTCGTGCACCGACCACATGGGTTCGGCTTGGGCTCGCATTCACACGTGGGATGGCAAACAGTGGAAGTTCACTTCTGACTGGCTTCAGGCTGACGATCAAATCATCCGCCCGCTGGTCAAGACGACGGCCGCCAAATATGCCGCTGAGAAAAAGCTGACACCGCGCACACCGGCTGACTGCCAGTCGTGACCTGACACGGGGCATTTCGGCTAGGGCCTGACCTCCTACAAGGGATAGAAGTTTCTTTCCCTTGTAGGAGCCGAGCCCCTCAGCGATCTCCCCAAGAACACCGACTTGAGACTACTGCTTCCTCTGACAGAAACGGATTTCAGCCCATGAGTGATTCAAATATCGTTCTCAATGTCAACGGCATCGAGGTCATCTACAACCACGTGATCTTGGTGCTGAAGGGTGTCTCCTTGCAAGTGCCTGAAGGCAAGATTGTGGCGATTCTGGGCGGCAACGGCGCTGGCAAAACCACCACCTTGAGGGCCATCTCCAACCTGCTCAAAGGTGAGCGCGGCGAAGTCACCAAAGGCTCGATCGAGCTGCGCGGTGAGCG
>JBEDKR010000038.1:0-9435 GCA_041172005.1 Pseudomonadota bacterium | reverse complement strand
CCGCCGTCATGGCTTGTGGTGCCAAGGCCGTCACACCTAAGAGCTTGAGCACAAAGGGGCGGACCAGCAACATGAAGGTCACAAAGCTCGACACCGGATTGCCCGGCAAGCCGATGAAATGCGCAAAAGGGTCGGCACTGGAAGATTGAATGCGGCCATACGCAAACGGTTTGCCCGGCTTGATCGCGAGTTGCCAGAGCTTGAGCTCGCCCAGTGTTTGCACCGCCGGTTTGATGTGGTCTTCTTCACCGACGGAGACACCACCGCTGGTCAGAATCAGGTCATGTTGCAGCGAAGCCGCAGCAAGTGCCTGCACCGTTGCGTCAAGCCGATCCGGCACGATGCCGAGGTCTGTCACTTCGCAGCCCAAGCGCTTGAGCATGGCACGCAAGAAAAATCGGTTCGAGTTGTAGATGGCACCCGGCGGCATGTCTGCTGGCGCGACGTCGCCCGGCATGACGAGTTCGTCACCGGTCGAAAAAAGGGCCACGCGAACTGGGCGAGTCACTTGCAATGTGTCAAAGCCAATACTGGCGGCCAAGCCTAAGGCCGCTGGCGACAACCGTTGGCCGCGCGCCAACACCACGGCACCGCGCGCCACGTCTTCGCCTTGGCGCCGAATCCATTGGCCGGCTTTGGGGACGTTCAACAAGCGGACGCTGGCGCTGTCGGTCAAGGCTTCGGTGTCTTCCTGCATGACCACCGCATCCGCGCCCGGCGGGATGGGTGCGCCGGTGAAAATACGCGCAGCAGACAAGGCCTCCAGCGCGTGGCCGTAGCTGCCCGCCGGAATCCGCTGAGTCACCTGCAACACATCGGTGGTGGACAGATCGGCGCTGCGCACGGCGTAGCCGTCCATCGAGCTGTTGTCGTGACCGGGCACGTCGAGGGCGGAGATCAGATCTTCAGCAAGCACACGGCCATCGGCATCAAAAGTCGACACTGTTTCAAGGTCGGCCAGCGGCAAAGCCATGGCCAACAACTCGGCCAGCGCTTCATCCAGCGGGCGCAATGGCTGCCGAACTGGCACGGAAGGTGTCGCAGGATTGAGCAAGCTCAGCCCCTTTCAAAATTGGTAGTTGTCGGCGTCGTAATCAAATCGATGTCCATTTTGGACGAGGAACGAAGCCACGCTGTCAGGGTCGTTCAAATCCAGCACGGGCAGCAAGGTTGGCACGGGCAGGCTTTGCGGCGCATCGGTGGCAATCGCCACGATGAAGGCATCATCCGGATAGCGCACTGGCAGGGGCGCGTAATCAGCCGTCGGTGCGCGCCAGACTTCAATCTTCAGCAAGTCACTGCTTTTGAAGCCTTCGACCAAAACCCAGTCGACACCGGTGTACAGCTCGGCAATCAAATGGTGCACGCTGAGCTCTGACGGCTTCTCAAATTCACGCATCAGGGCCAAGCGCTGGTTCGATGCAGCGACCACTTCAAAGGCGCCGGCTTCGCGGTGCCGCCAAGTGTCTTTGCCGGGCTTGTCGACGTCAAAATTGTGGTGTGCGTGCTTGACAATGGAGACCCGAAGCCCGCGCATTATCAGCGCCGGAATCACCTGCTCAACCAGCGTCGTTTTACCGGAACCGGAATAACCGGCGAAGCCGACAACTTTCATGCGCGGCTCTCCCGCATGCCGTGGGTCGGGTTCAGGTCAGTGCGCATGCTCAGCCACATAGGCCTTGATCAAGGCCACATCTGGCGGCATGATTTTGACGCGCTTAGGGAGGGCTTCGATACCGTCAAAACCGGGCGGACGCTCTGGCGGGTGGCCCAGCGCTTCTTCAATCGTCGCAGCAAATTTAATCGGCAAAGCGGTCTCCAACACCAGCATCGGCACGCCGGGCGTGAGGTGCTCTCGCGCCACTTTGACACCATCTGCCGTGTGCGTGTCAACGACCATGCCGAAGCGCTTAAAAGTCTCGCGAATGGTCTGCAGCCGATCTGTGTGCGTGCTCTTGCCGCTGACAAAACCGTAGCGCGTAGCAGCCTGCGGAAAAGCTGGGTGAGCGCTCAAATCGAAAAAGCCTTTTTCGCTGAGTTGGCGGCCAAACAAGTCTGCGGTCTGCGCTGCATCCCGGCCCAGCAAGTCAAAGACAAAGCGCTCGAAGTTAGATGCCTTGGAAATGTCCATCGACGGGCTGGAGGTTTCGTGCGTGTCCGCGCCGACGCGCACGCGGTAAACACCGGTGCGAAAGAATTCGTCCAGCACATCGTTCTCGTTGGTCGCCACCACCAGTTGGTGAACCGGCAAGCCCATCATGCGGGCCACATGGCCAGCGCAGACATTGCCGAAGTTACCAGACGGAACAGTGAAGCTGGCTTTGCCGCCAGACGCAGATTCAGGCAGTTGAAAATAACCGGCGAAGTAGTAAACCACCTGCGCCATGAGGCGAGCCCAATTGATTGAATTGACGGTGCCGATCTTGTATTGGCGCTTGAAGGCCAAGTCGTTCGAGACCGCCTTGACGATGTCTTGGCAGTCGTCGAAGACACCATCGATCGCGATGTTGTGGATGTTCTCATCCAGCAGGCTGAACATTTGCGCTTGCTGAAAAGGGCTCATGCGGCCGTTCGGCGAGGTCATGAAAACACGCACGCCTTTTTTGCCGCGCATGGCGTATTCAGCGGCGCTGCCAGTGTCGCCACTGGTCGCGCCCAAAATATTGAGTTCTTCGTTGCGACGGGCCAGCTCGTATTCAAACAAGTTGCCCAGCAGTTGCATGGCCATGTCTTTGAAGGCGAGCGTCGGGCCATTCGACAAGGCTTGCAGATAAAAGCCAGGCTGGCTTGCTTCGGTTGCAGCGTCTTGAAGTTTTTTCAGCGGCACAATTTCTGGGCTGCCAAACACGGCGGCAGTGTAGGTCTTGCGGCACAGCGCCCGCAGATCATCAGCCGGAATATCGTCGATGTAGAGCGAGAGAATCTCAAAGGCCAAGTCGGCGTAACCTTGCTTCAGGTACACCTCGCGCCAAGCCGCCAACGTGGTGGCGTCAACCACCGGGTAATGCTCAGGCAGATACAAGCCACCATCAGGCGCCAAGCCTTCCAGCAAAATTTCGCAAAACTGTTTGCGGTCGGTGTGACCGCGGGTGGAGAGGTAACGCATCAGGCCAGCTCCTCCTTGCGGATACGGGTGATGGGTGCCAGCACCGTTGGCAACAGCTGCATCTGTGCGATGGCCGCGTTCATCTTGGCTTCGACACAGTCGTGCGTGAGGATGATCAAATCTGTCTGCGTTGAACCTGCGCCACCGACCTCATCGGCTTCGCGCTGCAGCATGGCGTCGATGCTGATGCCTGCCTCGGCCAGCAAGCCCGTCACGCGCGCCAAAACCCCGGCTTGGTCTGCCACTTTCAGGCGCAGGTAATAACTGGTCACGACTTCGCTCATGGGCAGTATCTTGGCGTCACTCATGGCGTCTGGTTGGAAAGCCAGATACGGCACGCGCTGGGCCGCTTCGGCACCGTGCAAGCGCGTGATGTCGACCAAGTCAGCGATCACGGCGCTGGCTGTCGGCTCACTGCCGGCGCCCTTGCCGTAATACAAAGTGGTGCCCAAGGCATCGGCCTGCACCATGACGGCGTTCATCGCGCCCTCGACATTGGCGATCAAACGCTTCGCCGGAACCAAGCTCGGGTGCACGCGCAACTCGACGCCATTGGCCACACGTTTGGTGATGCCCAAAAGCTTGATGCGGTAACCCAACTGTTCGGCGTATTGGATGTCTTGTGCGTTGAGCTGGGTGATGCCCTCAACATAGGCTTTGTCGAACTGCACCGGAATGCCGAAGGCAATGGCCGACATGATGGTGACCTTGTGGCCAGCGTCCACACCTTCGATGTCAAAGGTTGGGTCGGCTTCGGCGTAGCCGAGCCGCTGCGCATCTTTGAGGGCGACGTCAAAGTCCAAGCCTTTGTCGCGCATCTCGCTCAAGATGAAGTTGGTCGTGCCGTTGATGATGCCGGCGATCCATTCGATACGGTTGGCGGTCAAGCCTTCGCGCAATGCCTTGATGATCGGGATACCGCCAGCGACAGCCGCTTCAAACGCCACCATCACGCCCTTGCGGTGCGCGGCGGCAAAGATCTCAGTGCCGTGCACAGCGATCAGCGCCTTGTTGGCCGTCACCACGTGCTTGCCAGCTTCAATCGCTTCCAAGACCAGTTGGCGCGCGATGCCGTAGCCACCAATCAGCTCGATGACGATGTCAATGTCAGGGTTGGCAATGACCGCCCGCGCGTCGTTGACCACTTGCACGTTAGGACCGACCACCGCTTGCGCGCGCGCTGTGTCGAGGTCTGCCACCATGGCGATTTCAATGCCACGACCAGCGCGACGCAAAATTTCTTCTTGATTGCGCTGCAACACGTTGAAGACACCGCTGCCGACAGTTCCAATGCCCAGAAGGCCCACTTTGATAGGCGCCAGATTGCTTGATTTCATGCTTGATTCAGTAAAGTAAAAGAGATTTAAGCCGCGGCTTTGACGGCCTTCAAGGCGGGCACCGACACACTGCGGTTGCGGTAGCCTTCTAAGAATTTAGCGACGCGGCCAATGGCTTCGCGCAGGTCAGCTTCGTGCGGCAAAAAGACAATGCGGAAATGGTCTGGCGACGGCCAGTTGAAACCGGTGCCTTGCACCAGCAAGACCTTGGTTTCTTGCAGCATTTCAAAAATGAATTCTTGGTCATTGGCGATCGGGTACATGGTCGGGTCAAGCCGTGGGAACATGTACAGCGCAGCGCTCGGCTTGACGCAAGTCACACCCGGAATGGCCGTGATCAGCTCGTGCGCGATGTCGCGCTGCCGGCGCAAACGGCCGCCCTCGCCCACCAAGTCGTTGATGCTTTGATACCCGCCCAGCGCGGTTTGAATCGCCCACTGGCCCGGCACGTTGGCGCACAGGCGCATGCTCGACAGCATGTTCAAACCCTCGATGTAGTCACGCGCACGCTTTTTGTCGCCCGACACCACCAGCCAGCCCGCGCGGTATCCGCAAGAGCGATAGCTTTTAGAGAGTGAGTTGAACGTCAACGTGAGGATGTCGTCCGACAAACTGGCAATGGCGGTGTGCTTGCGGTCGTCGTACAGCACTTTGTCATAGACCTCGTCGGCAAAAATCACCAAGTCATGCTGACGCGCTAATTTGATGATTTCGCGCAGCAACTCGTCAGAGTACAGCGCACCGGTCGGGTTGTTCGGGTTGATCACCACGATGCCCTTGGTATTGGGCGTTATCTTTCGTTTGATGTCGGCCAGATCAGGCATCCAACCGTTGGCCTCGTCGCACAGGTAATGCACCGGCGTACCACCAGACAAGCTCACAGCGGCGGTCCACAGCGGGTAATCGGGCGCAGGCAACAGCAATTCATCACCGTCGTTGAGCAGCGCATTGGTGGCCATGACGATCAACTCACTGGCGCCATTGCCGAGGTAAATGTCGTCCAGCGTAACGCCTTTGATGCCCTGCTTCTGGGTCTCATGCATGACCGCTTTTCGAGCGCCAAAAATACCTTTGGAATCAGAATACGCGGCCGAGTTGGGCAGGTTGCGGATCATGTCCTGCTGAATTTCTTCAGGGGCGTCAAAACCAAAGACGGCCAGATTGCCGATGTTCAGCTTGATGATCTTTTGGCCTTCTTCTTCCATCTGGCGCGCCGCTTCCATCACCGGACCACGGATGTCATAGCAGACGTTCGCCAGCTTGGCTGATTTGGTGATGGGTTTTGCTTGGGTTTGCATGAAAAGATCCTTCGCTCAAGTCGTGGCCTGAGCCTTGTTGGCTGCATTAGAAACGTCTGCAACCGACCCGGCTAAGCGGAACCCATAATTTGACCACATAAAATACCCTGTCTAGGGCGGCATACCCACCAACATGGCATGCTTGAGTCTCGACTTCGACAATGCCCGAATCCACCCAAAACACAGCCCATCCCATGAAACTTCAGCCAGACCGTCTTGACGTCCAATCTATCCTTGGCTACGGACCTGGTTGGGTCGGTCTGGCCAGAAACGGCGTGGCCGAAAAAATTGAGCGCAGCGTCATCATCGGCTCAAGCGGCGAGCTCATTGACTGGCATTGCAGTCGATTTGAAGACCTCAATGCTGAGCATTTTGACCAGTTAGCGGGTTTGCGCCCCGAACTGGTCATTTTTGGAAGTGGCACGCGCTTGCGCTTTCCAGCACCTGCTTTTTTGCGCAATTTGATGACCCAGCGCATCGGCATCGAAACCATGGACACGCTAGCCGCCTGCCGGACTTACAACATCTTGGCCGGCGAAGGTCGACACGTCTTGGTGGCGCTGTTGATTGAGCCTGTCAACTGATGAGCAGGTTGGCAAATGTTCTTTGAGAGTAAAATATCGGGTTGCATGAGGCGCAACACTGAGCTTGACAGCCTCTATTGCAGCTGAAGGCCAACGGCCAATCACAACTTTTGTCAGGGTCTACGCAGTATGGCAGTCGTCGTTAATAAACTTCTCCCCGAATTTGATGCAGTCGCCACAGGCGGTCTCAAAGTCTCCAACCATACCCATTTGGGCAAAGTCGTTGTTCTGTATTTTTACCCCAAGGACAATACCCCGGGTTGCACCACGGAAGCCATGCAGTTTCGTGACAAGTACAAAGATTTCGTCAAAGCCGGCGCCACTGTTTTCGGCGTTTCCCGAGACAACATGAAGTCTCACGACGAGTTCAAGGCCAAGCTGGAACTGCCTTTTGAGCTGATTGCCGACACAGAAGAAAAAATGTGCCACATGTTTGGCGTCGTCAAGAACAAGATCATGTACGGTAAAAAGGTCAAGGGCATTGAGCGCAGCACCTTCTTGGTGGGTCCTGACGGCCAGCTCAAAGCAGAGTGGCGCGGTCTCAAAGTCCCAGGCCATGTCGAAGATGTCCTGAAGGCTGTGAAAGAGCTCAACAAAGCCGAAAAAGCTGAAAAAGCCGCTTAATTCGAGCGCATTTTAAGAGGGCCTTCAAGCGCAGGAAACTGTCATTCGCGTCATGCATAATGAATTCATGTTGTTGACACGCCAACTGCCCTTCACACCAAAGCCGCCCCGGCAACGAGGCGGCTTTTTTGTTTCCGGAATCCTTAACTTCACTTTGTGAGTCACAAGCCCATGCCCCTGCCACCCGCCCCGACCAAACGTGCCGCCCTGCTTTCAGCTGACGCATTGAACGCGCCTGCACGCCCTTCTGCTAAGGCTGGCCGAAAATCAGGACCTGTCGATGCACCCGTCAAGCCGCGCCCGCTGGCTGTTGAGCAACCGGCAGTGATCCAAGCTGAACGCACCACCGCGCCAGTAGAAAAATCCCGCCCCAGTCCGGTCAAGTCGCTGTCGACTCACGCCAAAAAAGAAAGCCCCGCACCTGCGACCAAGCATCGCAAGCCCAAAGCCAACGGCCCGACCAAACTCTTCGTACTCGACACCAACGTGCTGATGCACGACCCGATGTGCCTGTTTCGATTTGAAGAGCACGACATCTTTTTGCCGATGATTGTTCTAGAAGAGCTCGACGGCCACAAAAAAGGCATGAGCGAAGTGGCCCGCAATGCCCGTCAGACCAGCCGCACGCTGGACGCACTGGCAGGTGCACAAGGCGCAGACATCGCCAAGGGTTTGAGCCTAGACACCACCGGCCACACTGAAGCGCGTGGCAGCTTGCTGTTCCAAACTCGGCCGCTCGACTACACGTTGCCGATGAGCCTGCCGCAAGGCAAGGCGGACAACCAAATTTTGGGGGTTGTCGAAGCCCTGCGTAAAGAACAAGCACCGCGTGAGGTGGTGCTGGTGTCCAAAGACATCAATATGCGCGTCAAGGCGCGCGCCTTGGGTCTGCTGACCGACGACTACCAGAACGACAAGACGCTGGAAGACGGCGATCTGCTGTACCCCGGCTCGCTGCTTTTGCCGACTGACTTCTGGACCCACCAGAGCAAAACGCTTGAAAGCTGGCAGCAAGGCAGCCACACCTTTTACCGCATCACCGGCCCGATTGTGCCCAGCCTGATGATCAATCAGTTTGTTTACTTTGAAGCGCCCGGCGAGCCTCCGCTGTATGCGCGTGTGACCGAGATTCGTGCCAAAACCGCGGTACTGAAGACACTGAAAGATTTCAACCATCTGAAAAATGCAGTCTGGGGTGTGACCGCCCGCAACCGCGAACAAAACTTCGCGCTGAACCTGCTGACAGACCCTGAAGTCGACTTCGTCACGCTCGCCGGCAACGCCGGCACCGGCAAGACACTGATGGCGTTGGCAAGCGGCTTGACACAAGTGCTTGACGACAGACGCTACACCGAAATCATCATGACGCGGGCCACCGTGTCTGTCGGAGAAGACATTGGCTTTTTGCCAGGCACAGAAGAAGAAAAAATGGGCCCGTGGATGGGTGCGCTGGACGACAACTTGGAGGTGCTTGGCAAGACCGAAAGCGGCTCAGGCGAATGGGGCCGCGCAGCCACCAATGAGTTGATCCGCTCGCGTATCAAGGTCAAAAGCATGAACTTCATGCGCGGCCGTACCTTTCTGAACAAGTACGTGATCATTGACGAAGCGCAGAACTTAACGCCCAAGCAAATGAAGACGCTCATCACGCGGGCCGGGCCGGGCACCAAGATCATCTGCATGGGCAATCTGGCCCAGATCGACACGCCCTACCTGACCGAAGGCTCCTCAGGCCTGACGTACGCAGTGGACCGCTTCAAGGGTTGGCCGCATGGTGGCCACATCACATTGGCGCGTGGCGAACGTTCGCGTCTGGCGGACTTTGCCAGCGAAGTTCTCTAACCCGTACCGCTCATAAAAACCCGGCGTGGCCTTGCGGCTCGCCGGGTTTTTTCTCGCTCTGAAAACGTTCAGCGCTTCAAGCCAAAGGCGGTCAACATCTGCTCACTCTGCTTTTGCATCTGCTCCTGCATTTGCGTGAAAAGCGATTTGGATTGTTCGACGTAGGTGCCCATCATGCCCTGCATCATGGGCGACTGAGCCTTCATCAACTGCGCCCAAGTCTCGGGTGTCATGCCCTTGGACTGCTCACTCATTTTGACTTGCAAGTCCATGAAGGACTCGACGTTTTTCTCAAGGTATGCACCCATGAAACCCTGCATGGCATTGCCGTAAAAACGGATGATATTGGCCAGCACCGCTTCCGTGAACATCGGTGCACCACCGGTTTCTTCTTCAAGGATGATTTGCAGCAAGATGCTGCGCGTCAGGTCTTCGCTGCTTTTGGCGTCGCGGACCACAAAATGGGCGCCCTTCATCACCAAATGCCGGATATCGGTCAGCGTGATGTAGGCGGAGATATCGGTGTCGTAAAGACGCCGGTTCGGGTATTTCTTGATCACACGAACCGGCACGGCTTTGGCTTCAGGACTCTTTGATGGTTCGGCAGCAGTTTCTGGGGTGCTGTTTTTGGTTTTAGACAAAGT
>JBEDKR010000037.1:0-9472 GCA_041172005.1 Pseudomonadota bacterium | reverse complement strand
TACCCGACTTGATATCACCGACCTTAACGCCAAGTTCGATCTTCAAGCCTTGCTTGACGAAGGCCTTGTGGGCTTCCTTGGCAATTTGCTGGTCGACTGCGCCGAGGAAAGTCGGCAAGCCTTCGAGCACAGTCACTTCAGCACCCAGACGGCGCCAGACAGAGCCCATCTCTAGGCCGATCACGCCAGAACCAATCAGGCCGAGTTTTTTCGGCACTGACGTCATGCGCAATGCGCCGTCGTTGGACAGGATGTTGACTTCGTCAAACGGTGTGCCCGGCAAGACCCGTGCATTGGATCCAGTGGCGATGATGATGTGCTTGCCGGAGATGGCTTCCTCTGCCTTGCCCGCGACCTTGATCTCGTACAAGCCATCTTTAGCGGCAACGAAAGAGCCGCGGCCATGGAAAAAAGTCACCTTGTTCTTTTTGAACAAATAGACAACGCCGTCGTTGTTTTGCTTCACAACGGTGTCTTTGCGACCCACCATTTTGGCGACGTCAAGGCTCAGGCCTGAAACGTTGATGCCGTGGTCAGCAAAATGATGACCGGCTTGCTCAAAGTGCTCAGACGACTGCAGCAGAGCCTTGGAAGGAATGCAACCCACGTTGGTGCAAGTGCCGCCTAAAGCCGGGCCGCCCTGAGCATTTTTCCACTCGTCGATACAGGCCACGTTGAAGCCCAGCTGCGCGGCGCGAATCGCGGCTATATAACCGCCAGGACCGCCACCAATAACGATCACGTCAAAATTTTTGGACATTATTTTCCTTAGTCAGTTGGGGACAGAGCAAGAATGCTTCGCATTTCTTGGTCTGTTCCACAATTTTTTTAGATGTCAAACAGCAAACGTGCTGGATCTTCCATCGCCTCTTTCATCGCGACCAGGCCCAGCACGGCTTCGCGGCCGTCGATGATGCGGTGGTCGTAAGACATGGCGAAGTAGTTCATCGGGCGAACCACGATCTGGCCGTTTTCCACCACGGCGCGGTCTTTGGTCGCATGCACACCCAAGATAGCCGACTGCGGTGGGTTGATGATCGGTGTCGACAACATGGAGCCGAAGGTACCGCCATTGCTGATGGAGAAGGTGCCGCCGGTCATCTCTTCGATGCCGAGCTTGCCGTCACGTGCCTTGGCACCGTACTCGGCAATTTTCTTCTCGATGTCCGCAAAGCTCATCTGGTCAGCATTGCGCAAAATGGGCACCACCAAACCACGCGGCGAACCGACCGCGATACCGATGTCAAAGTAGCCGTGGTAAACGATGTCATTGCCATCGACCGATGCGTTCAAGACGGGGTACTTCTTCAAAGCGTGCACTGCCGCTTTGACGAAGAAGCTCATGAAACCGAGCTTGATGCCGTGTTCTTTTTCGAATTTTTCTTGGAACTTCTTGCGCATCTCCATGACCGGAGCCATGTTGATTTCGTTGAAGGTCGTGAGGATGGCGTTGGTCGATTGCGACTGCAACAAACGCTCGGCCACGCGAGCACGCAGACGGCTCATCGGCACGCGTTGTTCTGGCCGCTCGCCCAAGTTGGCAGCCGGTGTGGCCACTTGTGGCAGTGACGCCTTGGGCGCACCTGTAGGAATGACGGCAGCAGCCGGCTTGACACCACCTGCAACGGCAGACAGCACGTCACCCTTGGTGACGCGGCCATCTTTGCCCGTGCCAGCAACGGAGCCAGCAGCCAAGCTGTTATCAGCCATCAACTTGGCTGCAGCTGGCATGGCCACCCCGGCCATGCTGTTGGATGTCGGCGCTGCGGCTACAGCTGCAATAGCTGCAATAGCAGGAGATGCGACAGCAGCTGGTGCAGATGCAGCCGGTGCAGCAGCAGCGACCTTGCCGTCGGTGTCAATGCGGGCAATCAGTTGCTCAGCCAGCACCGTAGCGCCGTCGCCGATCAAAATTTCTGACAGCACGCCTGCGGAAGGTGCCGGCACTTCAAGAACGACTTTGTCGGTCTCGATTTCGATCAAGATTTCATCAGCGGCGACAACGTCGCCGACTTTCTTTTTCCACACCAGCATGGTGGCTTCGGCCACGGATTCGGACAACTGAGGAACTTTGACTTCAACGATAGCCATTTTTTATCTTTCGGGAATTGATTCTGAATGAGGTACGAGTGAGCGAATGCGGGGTCGAATTACTTGCTGAGGACAAAGCCCTTGAGCTTGCCGAAAGCGCCTTCGACCAGCGATTTCTGCTGCTCTTGGTGCAGGTGTGAATAACCCACCGCAGGCGAAGCAGATGCAGCTCGGCCTGAGTAACCCAGCTTTTGACCGGTGACCATGTTCTCGTGGATGTAGTGCTGCACAAAGAACCAAGCGCCCTGGTTTTGCGGCTCGTCTTGCGTCCAGACCAGTTCCGTGGCATTCGGGTACTTCTTGAGTTCAGCCGCGAAAGCTTTGTGCGGGAACGGATACAGCTGCTCGACACGCAAGATGGCGACGTCGTTGGCGGCCAGCTCTTCGCGCTTTTTGACCAAGTCGTAATAGACCTTGCCGGAGCAAGCCAAGATGCGCTTGACCTTGTCGGCCTTCAGCACCTTGTTCTCTGGAATCACGGTTTGGAAGCAGCCTTTGGTGAACTCAGACACCGGCGAGGTGGCGTCCTTGTTACGCAGCAAAGACTTCGGCGTGAAGATGATCAGCGGCTTGCGCAGGTCACGCACCATCTGGCGGCGCAACACGTGGAAGATCTGGCTCGCCGTGGTCGGCTGGACGATTTGCATGTTGGTGTCTGCCGCCAACTGCATGAAGCGCTCAAGACGGGCCGAGCTGTGCTCAGGGCCCTGGCCTTCGTAGCCGTGCGGCAGCATCAGGGTCAAGCCATTGACACGGCCCCACTTGACTTCACCGGAGGCAATGAACTGGTCAATGACCACTTGCGCGCCATTGGCGAAGTCGCCAAACTGAGCTTCCCAGATGACCATGGTGTTGGGATCGTTCGACGCGTAACCGTACTCAAAACCAAGCACAGCTTCTTCGGACAGGATCGAATCGATGACCACGAAAGGAGCTTGGTTCTCTGCCACGTTTTGCAAAGCAACGTAGCTGCCAATGTCCCACTTTTCACGCTTTTGATCATGAATCACTGCGTGACGATGTGTGAAGGTGCCGCGGCCGCTGTCCTCGCCCGACAAACGCACCGGATAGCCGCTGGCCACCAAAGACGCAAATGCCATGTGCTCACCCATACCCCAGTCCACAGGCGTGTCGCCACGACCCATGGCGGCGCGGTCGTCATAGACTTTTTTAACCAACTGATGCGGTGACACAGATTCTGGAATCGTCGTGATGCGCTCAGCCAGCCGCTTCCACTCGGACGCCGGAATCGAGGTATCACCCGCGTCAGTCCATTTTTTACCCAAGAAGGGCGCCCAGTCGACGGTGTACTTGGTCTTGAAGTTGCTCAACACCGACTCACCGATGTGCTTGCCAGCATCCAGCGCCGCACGGTAAGACTTGACCATGTCGTCACCCAAGGTTTCGCCCAAGCCCTGCGTTGCCAGTTTGTCGGCGAACAGCTTGCGGGTACCCGGGTGCGCCGTGATTTTTTTGTACATGAGCGGCTGCGTCAGTGCCGGCGTGTCTTGCTCGTTGTGGCCCAACTTGCGGAAACACACGATGTCCAAGACCACGTCTTTGCGGAAAGTCAGTCGGTACTCAAGGGCCAACTGGGTCGCTAGAACGACGGCCTCAGGGTCATCGCCGTTGACGTGCAGAACCGGTGCTTCGACCATCTTGACGATGTCCGTGCAGAACACGCTGGAACGCATGTCACGCGGGTCAGAGGTGGTGAAACCGATCTGGTTGTTGATGATGATGTGCACCGTGCCGCCCGTGAAGTAACCACGGGTTTGGGCCAAGGCAAAGGTCTCTTGATTGACACCTTGGCCGCCAAAGGCGGCATCGCCGTGCACCAGCACCGGCAGCACTTGCTTGCCCAAGGGGTCGGCGCGGCGGTCCATACGCGCCCGGACTGAACCCTCAACCACAGGGTTGACGATTTCAAGGTGCGACGGATTGAAAGCCAAAGACAAGTGAACCGGACCGCCAGCTGTGCTCACGTCAGAGCTGAAGCCTTGGTGGTATTTCACGTCACCAGACGGCAGGTCTTCAGGGGCGGTGTGGTCAAACTCGGCGAACAAGTCAGCCGGCAACTTGCGCATGGTGTTGACCAGCACATTCAAGCGGCCGCGGTGGGCCATGCCGATGACAATTTCTTGCACGCCTTGGGCACCAGCCGATTGAATCAGCTCGTCCATCGAGGCAATGAAGCTCTCACCACCTTCGAGCGAGAAGCGCTTTTGCCCCACGTACTTGGTGTGCAGGAAACGCTCAAGGCCTTCGGCGGCTGTCAAACGATCAAGAATATGTGTTTTCTTTTCTGCCGTGAAGTTAGGCTTGCTGCGAATGCTTTCTAATTTTTGCTGCCACCAGCGTTTTTCGCCTTGGTCGGTGGCGTACATGTACTCAGCACCCAAGGTGCCGCAGTAGGTTTCACGCAGGGCGTTGAGCAACTCACGCAGCGACATGCGGTTCTTGCCAAAAAACGTGTTGCTGGTGTCAAAGACGATTTCTTGGTCAGCGTCGCTGAAACCATAGAAAGCCGGGTCGAGCTCAGGAATAGCCGGGCGCTCAGTGCGCTTCAAGGGGTCCAAATCAGCCCAACGCTGACCGACATTGCGGTAGGCCGCGATCAGTTGCTGAACGGAGGTGCGCTTGCGGCCCATTTCAGCATCAGCGCTAGCCATGACGACTTTGGTGCCGCCGGCTTTAGCGCGTTCAGCAAAGGCATTGATAACCGGTTGGTGAGGCACATCTTTGGCGTTCGTGCCGTCAGCGGCAGGAACGTGCTGCAGGGCATCGAAATAGTCGCGCCAGCTGTCAGGCACGCTGCCGGGGTTGGCCAAGTAGTTTTCGTACATCTCTTCGACGTAGGGCGCATTGCCGCCGAAGAGATAAGTATTGTCTTGATAGGTGGTGTAGACCGATGCAGCTGCTGTTGCAGGTGTCTGGGGATTTGAACTCATGAGAACGCTGACCTCCGTTTCCCTTGGGGAAACATTAGCTGGTTAAAGCTTGTTAATTAACCTTCCGCAGCACGGCTAGACCGATTCGCGGATGCGACTGTGGCAGGAAGGGCCTTCAGAAACAGACAATATTGTGCCACTGAACGATTACTTGGGGATGACAACCTAACTTGTAATCATCTAAAAAGCCGTTTGAACCCATGACTAGCCGTCAATCCCGCCGGCTTCCATGGCAATTTGGGTGCAAACCGTCCGGCACAGATTGGCGACGCGTTCATCAACGATGCGGTAGAAAATTTGCACACCTTCACGGCGCTTTCCTAAAACACCTGCTTGATAGAGTGTGCTCAAGTGTTGCGACATGTTGGGCTGCGTGGTGTCAATCTCGCTTAGCAGCTCGGTCACATTCTTTTCAGCTTGGCACAAACTGCTGATGATCTTCAGCCGCATGGGGGCGGACATCACCCGAAAAACTTCAGCGGCCAACTCAAACACCTCATCGGGCTCGGTCGTAGCAGCTTGATTTTTTTGAATGGAACGCTTGACCATGAGCTTGAGCTTTCTAGAACTGGCTTGGCGCCGCAGTAGCAATGAACTTGACTATAGCTGTTTCATGCGTTGTGACGCATGAAACCATCAACCGATATAGCCCGGGTTGGGTTCAATGCCGCTGAGTTGAGGCGTGTTCAAGCGGCGCGGCGCGATCTTGCCACCGCTAGCTTTGAGCCAAGTCTCCACCACGTCCCAAACCATCTTGTTGCCTTGGCTGCGAGCCTCTTCGGCCACTGGCGCCCAGCCGGCGACTTTGTACTTTTTGCCGGCCTCGATGGCTTTGCCGTTGAGCTGCATGTTGTCGATGCGCTGGCCCATGCTGGCGTTTGGCTTGCAGCTGTATTGCAGGCCACCGACCCGGACCATGTCGCCGCCCTGCTGGTAATACGGGTCCGGATTAAACAGGTTGTCAGCCACGTCTTCGAGCACGGTTTTGATGGTTTCGCCCGTCATTTCCGTGACGGTGGCGTAGGAATAGGTGGTCGCGGTCATGTCCATCAGCCATTCACGGGTGATGGTTTGTCCCGGCAACAGCGTGGTGCCCCAGCGAAAGCCCGGAGAAAACGCAATTTCAGCGCCCTGCACGTCCATCAAGGCATCGACCAGCAACTGGTCGCCGGTGCCGTTGAAGTTGCCGCGGCGGTACAGCGTGCCCTCGGTCACGGCCAGCTTTTCAGCCAGCTTGACTTCATAAGGCGCGCGGACCTTGGTGATCAAGGCGTCCATCTCTTTGTCGGGCGGCAGCATGTTGGCAAACACCGGCAACAACTTGTAGCGAAAGTCGACGACCTTCTTGTTTTTGATCTCCAAGTCCAACACACCCAAAAATTTGCTGTTGGAGCCGGCGTTGGTGACGATGGTTTTGCCGCCTTTGTTGGCCACGATGCTGGCGACCGGCATGCCGTCGTGCGTGTGACCGCCCAAAATAGCGTCAATACCGCTGACACGCGTCGCCATCTTCAGGTCGACGTCCATGCCGTTGTGGCTCAGCACGACGACGACTTGCGCGCCCTTGGCCCGGGCTTCATTCACCATCAGCTGCATGTTCTCGTCTTGGATGCCAAAAGCCCAGTCGGCCACCATGTAGCGCGGATTGGCAATCGGCGTGTACGGAAAAGCTTGGCCGATGATGGCGCAGGGCACGCCGTTGATCTCACGGATCACGTAGGGTTTGAAGACTGGGTCCCCAAAGTCTTGGGTCTTGACGTTTTGCGCCACAAAGTCGACTTTGCCGGCAAAGTCTTTGTCAATGATTTCTTTGACGCGCTCCATGCCCAACGTGAACTCCCAGTGGCCGGTCATCACGTCGACGCCCAGCAACTTGGCGGCTTCGACCATGTCTTGGCCCTGCGTCCACAAGCTGGTGCCTGAGCCCTGCCAAGTGTCGCCGCCGTCCAGCAACAAGGCGCCAGGGCGACTGGCTTTCATGCGCTTGACCAGCGTTGCCAAGTGCGCAAAACCACCTACTTTGCCGTAACGCTTGGCGGCGTTTTCGAAATTTAAAAACGTCAGCGCGTGCGCCTCGACCGTCCCGGGCCTGATCTTGGTGGCCTGCAACAAGTACTCACCCACCAAATGCGGCAGCTGGCCTTTCATGTCACCCAAACCGATGTTGATACTGGGTTCACGAAAGTAAATCGGTTTGAGCTGCGCGTGACAATCGGTCATGTGCAGAAATGACACTTGGCCGAACTTCGGGAAATCATAAAGCGCGTTGGACGCCGTGGCCGCGTCAGCCTCCGCGTAAGTCCCCAGCCCCATACCAGCGGCAGCACCCGCACCCAAGACCTGAAGCAACTCGCGTTTGGTTAAATTCATAAATTCGCAATCAGTGAAATAAGGGTGACAAAAAACCCGGACTTATCCGGGTTTTGAGTGCTCAACGTAGAGAATTTGCAAGTTATTGATTCACCGGCGACTTGGGGTCTAGCAGCAGGCCGACGATGTCGCGCACCTGACCTTCCGTCAAGATACCGGAATGGCCTGCACGCGGCATGTTGGAACAAGCGTTGTAGGCCTTGGAGTTCCAGATCTTCCCCCAGGTGTATTCGAGCATCAGCTTGGCATCCGGGCTGGCGGGGTCTGTGACACCGCGCACCTTGCCGTAGTTGTAAAGGCTTGGGCCAATGGTGCCGAAGGAGATCTCTTCCTTGCTCATTTGGTGGCAGTTGTAGCAATTGCCGCCATTGGCCGCACCAGCCGTGTCTGTCCAAGTCATGCCACGACCGCTCTGGGCGATTTTTTCGCCCTCTTTCCAGTCACCCAAAAACTTGCCATCGCTTGGCCACTTGATCAGTTTGTAGTTGGCGGTCTCTAGGGCTCGGGCGGTTTTCTCGTCCAACGGTTTACCCGCCACGTCAGCGGCGCTACAAAGGCGGTTGGTCTCATCGGCGTCAAGAACAGCCGCTTTGACCATGCCTTGGTCGCGGAAAGAAGCCTTGACGATGTCATTGGTGATCTTGTCGAGCTCGGCAAAACTGGGGGCGCTGGCGCAGCCTGCAGAGATCGCCGCCACAGCCAGCAAGGACAGCGTGATTTTGTATTTTGTCTTCATGTCGGTCTTCCGGAATTAGCGTTTGAGGGCGGGCGCCACAGAGGCAGAACCCTTGCCGTTCACACCCAAGTAGACGCCTAGGGCGACTGTTGCATCGCTGCCAAAACCGGGGTACGGGAAACGCTGCTGACGATAGCAATCGTTGAGGCGCTGCTGCATACCCCACATCTGACCGTTGGAGACACGGTAAGCCGGCCAAGCGGCAAAGCCGACGCCATCACCCGGATTTTTCGTCAAGTTGGGCAGGTCTTGCAAACGGATTCGCTTGCCGTCTTCACCGTGGCAAGAGGCGCAGGCAAAGTCATGCGCGCCGGCACGCTGAAAAAACAGCCGCTTACCGACTTCATAAAACACTTTTTCTTGCGCATGGGCTTGCGGCAAGTTGAACTTCTGTCCCTTCGACTCAGCCGCAATCCAAGTAGCCAGCGCCGTGATGTTGTTTTGCTCGCCACGACCAAAAGGCGTCTTGGCGATCTCGGCGGCATTGAAGCCCTGCAGTGTTTCCATGCAACTCAGCAGCCTTGACTCCAAGTCTTGCATGCGCTGCGTGTCAGCAAAATAACGCGGCAGTTCAACGAAAACGCCTTTGACAACGCCGGGTCCCTTGCCCAAGTCACATTGCAGCAGCGAGACTTTTTTCGGCCCGCGCGGTGTCTTCCAGAGGTCTTCCCCTTTGGCCTCAAAGAGTTCGGCCGGGTTGCCGTCTTGCATCATGGCCCGGTATTCTTCGATCGATTCAATGGCGGATTTTTGAGCCCAAGCCGCGGAGGCAAACAAGCCAGACAAGGCCAGCGCCGAGGCGATCAGTGGAACTGATGTGATGAATTTCATGAACGCCCCGTGAGGTCAAAAAGTAAAAATTAAGAAACCGTCGCTTCGTCAGTGCGGGTGTCGCCGCGGTTGTCTTTCCAGTTGACGACGATCTTGTCGCCAGCCTTGGCGCCCTTGACGACGAACTGAAGGAACGGATTCTTGGCCACAGCAGGGCCCCATTCGGCGCTGAAAACCTGTTTGCCGTTGTGGCTGGCGGTGACGTCTTGAATGAACCAAGCCGGAATGGTTTTGCCAGCGGGATCTTTACGCTGACCGCTTTCCATTTCATGTGCCATCAGCACGCGAACGGTTGCTTTGCCAGCGGCTGCTTGGGCGCGAATGCGCATCGGATCTGCCATGTTGTAACTCCTGAATCTGAAATAGGGGGGTGTTGCGTTAGGTCTGAAAATCAGCCGCCGCAACCACCCAGGGTGACCTTGACTTCTTTTTTGGTGAACAGCGCTTTGCCGTCAGCCATGATGGCAACCGCGTAGACATCTGAGGATTGACC
>JBEDKR010000036.1:0-9645 GCA_041172005.1 Pseudomonadota bacterium | reverse complement strand
TTGCTGCGCTTTGGCGTCCCCACCGAAGTCAGCGCCAAATATGCCGTCGCTCTTTTAGACGACAACGGCGTTATCCTCGCCGGTGGATTACCGCCTCAACGCACCCCGGCAGTTCGCTTGCTGCCATGGGCCGACGAAGCCCCGGTCTATGAAGTTCCCGTCTCGCCAGTCGGCAATGGTCTCTTGGTCAGAGCGCAGGGTTACCGCGCCTCTCTCGGGGTGGTTGGCAGCGGATTTTTTTGGCTGGTCTCGGCATTGAGTGCATTGACCGTTTGGATGCTGCTCGGCACCTGGCGTCACACGCGGCGCCGGGTGCAGGCCCAAGAGGCATTGATCACGGAAACAAACTTTCGCCGGGCCATGGAAAACTCCATGCTCACAGGCATGCGCGCCTTGGACCTCGAAGGACGCATCACCTACGTCAACCCGGCCTTTTGCCAGATGACCGGCTGGAGCGAGGAAGAACTGATGGGCCGCGTCGCGCCCTTCCCTTACTGGCCTGAGCAAGACCGCGTGTGGTTAGCAGCACGCCTAGAAGACGAACTCAAGGGACGCTCCGCGCAAGGTGGTTTTGAGGTGCGCGTCAAGCGCAAGGGCGGCGCCATTTTTGATGCCCGCATGTATGTCTCGCCCTTGATTGATCCGCGCGGTCAACAAGCTGGCTGGATGACCTCCATGACCGACATCACCGTCTCTAAAAAAATCCGCGAAGAACTCTCCAACTCTTATGAACGCTTCACGACCGTGCTCGAAGGGCTCGATGCCGCTGTCTCGGTTGCACCACTGGGCTGCGAGGAACTGCTGTTTGCCAACAAGCTTTACCGCGCTTGGTTTGGCAGTGAAGTCTCAGGCCACATCAACCTGATTGCACAAGCCGGCATGCCGGCGGTGACGCCAACAGACGACGACATGGACGTCGACGGTCTGGCCGGCTTACCGACCGATCCACTGACAACAGCGCAAAGTGAGAACGCTGAGATATTTGTCCCCGCGCTGGGCAAATGGCTGGAGGTGCGCTCGCGCTACTTGACCTGGGTCGATGGCCGACTCGCGCAAATGGTGATTGCCACCGATATCACGCCGCGCCGTCATGCAGAGGAGCAGGCCGCCCTGCAAGCTGAACGCGCACAGTCGGCCAGCCGACTCATCACCATGGGTGAAATGGCCTCTAGCGTGGCACACGAGCTCAACCAGCCGCTCACCGCCATCAACAACTATTGCAACGGCATGGTGTCGCGCATTAAGGGCAACAACATCACCACCGAAGACCTGCTTGGTGCGCTCGAAAAAACTGCCCGCCAAGCGCAACGGGCCGGACAGATCATCCAGCGCATTCGTTCGTTTGTGAAGCGCAGCGAACCCAACCGCAGCTTGGCCGACGTCGCCACCATGGTCAGCAATGCATTGGAGCTGGCCGAGATCGAACTGCGCCGCCACAACGTTCGGCTGACCCATTACATCGCGGCCCGTTTACCGCCGATTCTTGTCGACCCGATTCTGATTGAGCAGGTGCTGATCAACCTGATGAAGAACGCCGCAGAATCTATCGAGCAAGCCGAGCGTCCGAGTTCGCGCCGCAGCGTCGAACTGCGCGTGGTCCCCAAACAAATTGAAGACCAGAGCGTGGTGGAGTTCTTGATACTCGATTCAGGCCAAGGTTTGTCAGCGGAAGTCAGCGCTCGGCTCTACGAAGCCTTTTACTCGACCAAGGCCGAAGGTATGGGCATTGGCCTCAAGCTCTGCCGCAGCATCGTGGAGTCTCACCAAGGCCGAATGCACGCGGAGAACATCTACAATGCCGATGAGATTGTGGGCTGTCAGTTCACCTTCTGGCTCCCGGTCAAGCCCCTGCTGACAACCGCTCTCACGCCAGCTGATGCAGCCAGCGCGAAAGACGGCAAAAGCGCACATTGATGGTTAAAGGATTTGCATGAGCTTGATTCCGAAAAAAGGCACCGTCTACGTCGTTGATGATGACGAAGGCGTTCGCGATTCTCTCCAGTGGCTGTTGGAAGGCAAAGATTACCGAGTGCGTTGCTACGACTCGGCAGAAACCTTTTTAAGCCGCTATGACCCTCGCGAAGTCGCTTGTCTGATTGTCGACATCCGCATGGGCGGCATGACTGGGCTGGAATTGCAAGACCGCTTGGTCGAACGAAAATCCCCGCTGCCGATTGTCTTCATCACCGGCCACGGCGACGTCCCGATGGCCGTCGACACGATGAAAAAAGGTGCGATGGATTTCATCCAAAAACCGTTTCAAGAAGAGGCTCTGGTGAATTTGGTGGAGCGCATGCTCGACCAAGCCAAAGAGGCCTTCAGCGAGCACCAACACTCAGCCAGCCGGGACGCCCTGCTGGCCAAACTCACTTCGCGAGAAGCGCAAGTGCTGGAACGCATCGTCGCCGGCCGACTCAACAAACAAATCGCTGATGACCTCGGCATCAGCATCAAGACGGTGGAAGCGCATCGCGCCAACATCATGGAAAAGCTCAACGCCAACACTGTGGCTGACCTGCTGAAAATCGCTTTGGGCTCCAACACGCCTAAGGCTTAACCACGTGAACACATGACCGCACAACTCATTGATGGCAACGCCCTGTCAGCCCAACTGCGCGCAGAAGTGGCACGTCGGGCAGCGGTTCTCAGGGCCAAGGGCATCATCCCTGGGCTGGCCGTCATTCTGGTCGGCGACAGCCCAGCCAGTCAAGTTTACGTGCGCAACAAAGTCAAAGGCTGCAACGACAACGGCCTGCACTCGGTGCTTGAGCAATACCCGGCCGACTTGAGCGAAGCTGCCTTGCTGGCACGCGTTGATGCGCTGAATCAAGACCCGACGATTCACGGCATTTTGGTTCAATTGCCGCTGCCAAAACACATCGATGCACAAAAAGTCATCGAAGCCATTTCTCCAGCCAAAGATGTGGACGGTTTTCATGTCGCCAGTGCCGGCGCCTTGATGGTCGGTCAGCCTGGGTTTTGGCCCTGCACTCCTTACGGCTGCATGAAGATGCTGGAATCCCTCAACGGCGGCAAAGGCTACGACTTGCGTGGCAAGCATGCGGTAGTGATTGGTCGCAGCAACATCGTCGGCAAACCGATGGCGCTGATGCTGCTGCAACAAAACGCCACCGTCACCATTTGCCACAGTGCCACCGCGAACCTCAAAGCCATGACATTGCAGGCCGATGTGATCGTCGCCGCGGTGGGCAAGCGCAATCTGTTGACAGCTGACATGGTCAAGCCTGGTGCAGTGGTGATTGACGTAGGAATGAACCGCAACGACGAAGGCAAGCTCTGCGGGGACGTTGACTTTGCTGGGGTGAAGGAAGTCGCCAGCTACATCACACCGGTGCCGGGAGGCGTCGGCCCCATGACCATCACCATGTTGTTGGTCAACACTCTGGAAGCTGCTGAACGAGCTTGACGGGCGGAAAAAGGTTAACAGGTTAGCGGGCTGGCGACCTTGTCAGGCGCCATAGCAGCCAGCTGGCGCACATCCACTGGCCAAAGTACATCGCGCTGCCCAAGCCATGCCAAAGCCGCAGGTTGCCGCCGGTAGAACGGGCGCTGACAATCTCTTCTGCCACCCCAAACTCAACCAACAAGGCCAGCAGCATCCCCACTACGACCCAAGCCATGGCGGCGCGCGATTCGGGCACCACTTCGACGCCGTCTCGTTTGTTGAGCAACATCAGCAGCAACATGGCGCAAACCACGGACAGCCAAGTTTGTGCGGTGAAGAGTTTGGCTGCCATGGCCCCGGCTTCAGACGGTGAGCCCAAATGCGTGAAGAGCATTGGAACCACGACAAAACCCAAGCAGCTCAGGCTGCCCCACCAGAGCGCCGCCAGCAAGACAACGAAACGCGCTTTCACGGCGGGCTTCAGATGTAGTGCACCGCCATGATTTCATAACGCTTGATGCCGCCAGGGGCTACCACTTCAGCGGTGTCGCCCTCGCCTTTGCCGATCAAGGCACGCGCAATCGGTGAACTGATGTTGACGAGGCCCAACTTCAAATCTGCTTCGTCTTCGCCGACGATTTGGTAGGTCACTTTGTCGCCAGTATCTTCGTCTTCAAGCGCGACCGTCGAGCCAAAAACCACTTTACCGCCAGCATCCACCGACACAGGGTCGATGATTTGTGCGGCCGACAGCTTGCCTTCGATTTCTTGAATACGGCCTTCGATGAAGCCCTGACGGTCTTTGGCCGCGTCGTACTCAGCGTTTTCGCTGAGGTCACCCTGGGCACGCGCTTCGGCGATGGCACCGATGACCCAAGGACGGTCAACGGTTTTCAACTGGTGCAGCTCGACTTTGAGTTTTTCTGCGCCGCGCGTAGTGATAGGAATAGTCGTCATGGTTTTGGCTCCAACAAAAGCGAAACCGCCACCAGTCACCTGGCGGCGGCGTGTTCATCAAAAAATGAGTTTAATGCAAATACGCAGAAACACCTACGTTAAACCAGCTGGGCGTGTAACTCTTGCAGCGACACCACACTCAGCTTGTCCATGTGCACCATGCCCTGCACGGCAGCTTCAGCACCCGCAATGGTGGTGAAGGTTGTCACCCGGGCCAGCAAGGCCGAGGTGCGGATCTGCCGCGAATCGGCGATCGCATTGCGGCGCTCTTCGACGGAATTGATGACCAGCACAATCTCATTGTTCTTGATCATGTCGACCACGTGCGGCCGACCTTCGGTGACCTTGTTGACGACACCGCAGGCAATGCCAGCAGCATTGATTGCAGCGGCCGTGCCTTTGGTGGCCACCAGGTCAAACTTCAGCGCGACAAGCGCACGAGCGACTTCGACTGCGCGCGGCTTGTCATTGTTTTTGACCGTCAAAAAGACGCGGCCAGAGCTCGGCAGCTTGGTGCCAGCACCAAGCTGCGACTTCACAAAAGCCTCGCCAAAGGTCTTGCCAACGCCCATGACTTCGCCCGTCGATTTCATCTCCGGGCCAAGAATGGTGTCGACGCCTGGGAACTTGACGAAAGGGAACACCGCTTCTTTCACGCTGAAGTAAGGCGGCGTGACTTCTTTGGTGATACCTTGCGAGGCCAAGGTCTGGCCGGCCATGCAGCGCGCTGCTACTTTGGCCAACTGGATGCCGGTGGCCTTGCTGACAAAAGGCACGGTACGCGAAGCACGTGGATTGACTTCAAGCACGTAAATCACGTCCAAGCCGTCAATGTGCTGAATCGCAAACTGCACGTTCATCAAGCCAACCACGTTCAGCGCCTTCGCCATGGCGGCGGTCTGGCGCTTGATTTCGGTCACGGTGTCTGCGCCTAGCGAATACGGTGGCAGCGAACACGCTGAGTCGCCGCTGTGCACGCCGGCCTGCTCAATGTGCTCCATCACACCGCCAATGAAGGTAGCGCCCACCGAGTCACGGATGCAGTCGACATCGCACTCAATCGCGTCATTCAGGAAGCGATCCAGCAACACCGGTGAGTCGTGGCTGACCTTGACCGCTTCACGCATGTAGCGCTCAAGGTCACGCTGCTCGTGCACGATTTCCATCGCGCGGCCACCCAGCACATAGCTGGGGCGAACCACCAGCGGATAACCAAGAGCAGCGGCTTTTTCAAGCGCTTCAGGCTCGGTGCGGGCGGTGGCGTTTGGCGGCTGACGCAGCTTGAGTTCGTGAAGCAACTTTTGAAAGCGCTCACGGTCTTCGGCCGCATCGATCATATCCGGCGAAGTGCCGATGATCGGCACGCCGTTGGCTTCGAGGTCGAGCGCTAGCTTCAAAGGCGTCTGGCCACCGTACTGAACGATGACGCCAAACGGTTTTTCCTTGTCGACGATTTCCAGCACGTCTTCCAGCGTCAGCGGCTCAAAGTACAGCCGGTCAGACGTGTCGTAGTCGGTTGAAACCGTCTCGGGATTGCAGTTGACCATGATGGTCTCGTAGCCGTCCTCGCGCATGGCCATCGCGGCGTGCACGCAGCAATAGTCAAACTCGATGCCTTGGCCAATGCGGTTGGGACCGCCCCCAAGCACCATGATTTTCTTTTTATCTGTCGGCGCGGCTTCGCACTCGCTGCTGGTGTTGAGCGGGTGTGCAGACTCGTAGGTCGAGTACAGGTAAGCGGTGTTGGTTTCGAACTCTGCCGCGCAGGTGTCAACCCGCTTGTAGACCGGACGCACGCCCAGCGCAATACGCTTTTCGCGAATGGCGGTGTCGGTGGTCTTGAGTTGTCTGGCCAAGCGGCGGTCTGAAAAGCCTTTTTGCTTCAGTGCGCGCAGCGTGACGGCATCGATCTTGTCGAGTGTCGTGGTTTCCAGTTCGAGTTCGATCTTAACGATCTGCTCGATCTGCACCAAAAACCAGCGGTCGATCTTGGTCAGTGCAAAGACTTCTTCAACACTCAGGCCCATGGCAAACGCATCACCCACATACCAAATACGGTCAGGGCCCGGCGCGCCGAGCTCTTTCTCCAGCACTTCGCGGTCTTGCGTTTTCTCGTTCATGCCGTCAACACCGACTTCAAGGCCGCGCAGAGCTTTCTGAAACGACTCTTGGAAAGTACGGCCCATGGCCATGACTTCGCCGACCGACTTCATCTGCGTCGTCAAACGTGAGTCAGCGGTGGGGAATTTCTCAAACGCAAAACGTGGAATCTTGGTCACCACGTAATCAATGCTCGGCTCGAAACTGGCCGGGGTTGCGCCACCCGTGATCTCGTTGCGCAACTCGTCCAGCGTGTAACCAATGGCCAGCTTGGCCGCCACTTTGGCGATCGGAAAACCAGTCGCTTTAGACGCCAAAGCAGAAGAACGCGAAACGCGCGGATTCATCTCGATCACGACCATGCGGCCGTCATCGGGGTTGATCGAGAACTGCACGTTCGAGCCGCCCGTGTCGACGCCGATTTCACGCAGCACAGCCAAAGAGGCGTTGCGCAAAATTTGGTATTCCTTGTCAGACAGTGTCTGGGCGGGTGCGACGGTGATCGAGTCACCGGTGTGCACGCCCATCGGGTCTAAGTTTTCAATCGAGCAAACGATGATGCAGTTGTCGGCTTTGTCGCGGACCACTTCCATCTCGTACTCTTTCCAACCCAACAGCGACTCTTCAATCAAGAGTTCGTTGGTGGGAGAAGCTTCGAGACCGCGCTTGCAAATTTCCTCGAACTCTTCCGGGTTGTAGGCAATGCCGCCGCCGGTGCCGCCCAGCGTGAAGCTGGGGCGAATGACGGTTGGGAAACCCAGCGTTTTTTGCACAGTCCAGGCTTCGTCCATGGTGTGCGCAATGCCGGAGCGGGCCGAGCCGAGACCGATCTTGGTCATCGCATCTTTGAACTTCAGCCGGTCCTCGGCTTTGTCGATCGCTTCGGGCGTGGCACCGATCAACTCGACGCTGTATTTTTCCAAGACGCCGTTGCGCCACAGGTCGAGCGCGCAATTCAGCGCGGTCTGTCCGCCCATGGTCGGCAAGATTGCATCAGGCCGCTCTTTGGCGATGATTTTCTCAACCGTCTGCCAGGTGATCGGCTCGATGTAGGTGACGTCGGCGGTGGCCGGGTCGGTCATGATCGTGGCCGGATTGCTGTTGATCAGAATGACCTTGTAACCCTCTTCGCGCAGCGCCTTGCAGGCTTGCACGCCGGAGTAGTCGAACTCGCAAGCCTGACCGATGATGATGGGGCCGGCCCCGATGATGAGGACCGATTTGATATCTGTGCGCTTTGGCATTTATTGAACTCCGGCTGGCGCTTGTGGCCCAGCTTCCATCAGCGCCGTGAAGCGGTCAAAAAGATAGGCGATGTCGTGGGGACCCGGCGACGCTTCAGGGTGACCCTGGAAGCAGAAAGCCGGCTTGTCGGTGCGGGCCAAGCCCTGCACAGTGCCGTCAAACAAGCTGACATGCGTGGCCCGCAAATTGGCCGGCAGCGATTTTTCATCCACCGCAAAACCGTGGTTTTGGCTGGTGATGCTGACGCGGTTCGTGTCCAATTCCTTGACCGGGTGGTTGGCGCCGTGGTGGCCAAACTTCATCTTGAAGGTTTTGGCGCCACTGGCCAAGGCCATGATTTGATGACCGAGGCAAATACCGAAGGTCGGAATACCGGTCTCGATCAACTCGCGGGCGGCGGCAATCGCGTAGTCGCAGGGCTGTGGGTCGCCCGGGCCGTTGGCCAAGAAAATACCATCAGGATTCAGCTTGAGGACTTCAGCCGCCGAGGTTTGTGCAGGCACCACAGTGATGCGGGCGCCGCGTTCAGCAAGCATGCGAAGAATGTTTTTCTTCACACCAAAGTCGAGCGCCACCACATGAAACTTGGGGGCTGCCTGCACACCATAACCCGAGCCGAGCTTCCACTCGGTTTCGGTCCAGGCGTAGGCTTGGGGCGTCGACACAACTTTGGCCAAGTCGAGGCCTGACATGTTGGGCGCGGCTTGCGCTGCGGCAACTGCTTTTGCAATCAGCGCAGGCGTAGCGGCTTCACCAGTAGCCAAGGCCATGATGCAACCGTTTTGCGCGCCTTTGGAACGCAGGTGACGCGTCAATTGGCGCGTGTCGATGTTGGCAATCGCCACCGTGCCCTGGCTGACAAGGTAGTCAGACAGCGTGGCCGTTTGGCGAAAGTTTGACGCGATCAGCGGCAGGTCTTTGATGATGAGTCCGGCGGCATGGACTTTATCGGCTTCAACGTCCTCAAGATTGACGCCGTAATTGCCAATGTGCGGATACGTGAGGGTCACGATCTGCTGGCAATAGCTCGGGTCAGTGAGGATTTCCTGGTAGCCGGACATGGCGGTGTTGAACACCACCTCGCCGACGGTGGAGCCTGCGGCTCCAATGGAATTGCCGATAAAGACTGTGCCGTCTGCGAGCGCCAAAATGGCGGAAGGGGTAGTTCCCTGTAGAGACAAAAGCACTGGGTTCTCCGGGTGGTTACGGTTCGCCCAAGCGTGCGCAAAAAGGTCCCGGTAAGGACGCAAATTGACTGCTATGTGAGGGTGTTGGCTTGACTCGGCGCTCGGGCGAAGCTGGGTTTAGAAAAGCCCCTGATTATAGCCGAGCAAAACCCAACATGGGGTCAGCGCAGTGCCGTTGTCGCACTCACATACAGGCAGATCGCGGCGGCTGCGCCCACATTCAAAGACTCTTCACCGCCCGGCTGGGCAATGCGCACCGAGACTTGCGCCCGCGCCATCAAGGCGGCGCTCACGCCCTGCCCTTCATGACCCATGACCCAAGCGCATGGCGATGGCAACACTTGCTCGTGCAAATAAGCGCCCTCGTGAGAACTCGTCACAACCAAAGGCACATTCAAAGCGAGCAGTGCATCGGCCTCCAGACCTTCGATCAGCTGCAGCCCGAAATGCGCGCCCATGCCCGCCCGCAGCACTTTGGGCGACCACAGCGCCGCTGTGCCCTTCAAGGCGACGACTTGTTTGAATCCAAAGGCGGCAGCGCTGCGCAAGATCGAGCCCACATTGCCGGCGTCTTGCACGCGGTCCAGAATGACCGTCGCCACGTCAGGTAATAGCGGTGAGACTGGCGGCAAGGCCATCACAAAACCCATGGGCGCAGGCGACTCCAAACCACTGAACTCAGACCACAAAGCATCTGAGATGACCACCGTTTTGCCAGCCGTTACGGTCCATTCGGCAGGTGCTTTAGGC
>JBEDKR010000035.1:0-9766 GCA_041172005.1 Pseudomonadota bacterium | reverse complement strand
CAATACGTTGATTTCTTCCGTGCAGAGACCAGCACCAAGGGTAAAAAAACACGCATTTTGGCCATGCGTGTTTCGAGTAAATCGACCTTGCCCCACGTAAATGCAATTTTGCGACTCCGTGAATCGCACCCTGCGCAAGCTGGAATCACAATCTATCGCTGACGGTTGAACCGCTTTCACTACGCTCACTGATATCCATCTGCAACAGGTTCAGGCCGACTTCATCTCAGAGGGAGCTTATCGTTGATGGTCCGCACAAAGCGCCATCACATCGGTCTGGCGTTGTGCGGAGGACACCTTCGCTTATCGGATCAAGGCGATACACACGCGGCGCAACGTGCAATCCACTTTTTTGGGGAGAGTTGATCTTCGAGCAAATAGATCAGCTTGTGAAAATTGTTATTTGGCGCACATCCAGCCTTGTCCACTTCCAACTGGGGACGCCCATGAGCGACTCAACAACTTCAAACGTTGTCATTTCGCTTTTAATTGCACACGCAGATGCAGTGGAATTACCTGTTTCATTGACGAGACGAAATCAAAGAGTCGCTACTGCGAAGTGAGCTTGCTAGACGGCGGAGAAGCCTGCACTCAGCCGATGCCAGACAATTTTCAGACGATTCGACGCTTGGACCGTGACCTGATGTTCAGCGCCTCAACCCCTAGGGAAAACAGCATAGCGACATAAACGTAGGCTTTGGGGATATGCGCGTCAAACGCTTCGGCGACCAGCAGCGTTCCCACCATGATCAAAAAAGCCAAGGCCAGCACCTTGATGGACGGATGCCTGTCCACAAAATCACCAATCGACTTGGCTGCAAACATCATGACGGCGACTGATGCCACCACGGCGGCCACCATCACGCTGATGTCGTCCACCATACCGACGGCCGTGATCACCGAGTCCAGTGAAAAGATGATGTCTACGATGCCAATCTGCACAATGATTCCCCAGAACAAAGTAGCACCGGCTTTAACGCTGTCGACCCCCGCGCTGACCTCCTTGGGCTGATGCGCTTCGACTTCCATGAAAATCTCGTGCGAAGCTTTGTACAGCAGGAACAGTCCGCCAATGAGCAAGATCAGGTCCCGACCGCTGATTTCCTGCGCCAGCACTGTGAAAATTGGTGTGGTCAGCGTCATGACCCATGCCAGACTGAACAACAGCGCAATGCGCGAGAACATTGCAAAGCCCAGTCCCAGACGACGCGCTATGTCCCGCTTTTCGGGGGGCAAACGCCCGACCAAGATGCTGATGAAAATAATGTTGTCTATGCCCAGAACGATCTCAAGCGCAGCGAGCATGAAGAAAGCGATCCAGATATTCGGGTCGGAGAGTAGTTCCATAGGGTTCTCGGCAAATGTAAAGCCAATGAGTCTACAGGTTTAATTGTTTTGTACTCAATTGATAACGACGAGAGTAAATCAATGAATTAACAATCGGTAAAATAACGAGGTATTCAACTCTCCCGGCGTTCTTTTCGCCTCTTATGGAAATAGCATTACTTTTTGCCCTCATCCTGATCAACGGCGCATTTGTCATGTCAGAAATCGCGCTGGTCACTGCGCGTAAAGCCAGACTCCAAAAGCTGGTTGATGAGGGCGACAGCGCTGCCATCGCGGCAGTCAAACTGGGTGAAGATCCCACCCGTTTTCTCTCCACCATCCAGATTGGCATCACGTCCATTGGCGTACTCAACGGCATCGTCGGAGAAGCCGCACTGGCACCGCCATTGGCGCAGTGGCTCATGACATTGGGCTTGCAGGATCCATATGCCTCTTATGCGGGCACCGCCCTGGTGGTCATATTGATCACTTACTTCTCCATTGTGTTGGGCGAACTGGTGCCGAAGCGCTTAGGCCAGACCCATCCCGAAACTGTGGCCAGACTGGTGGCTAAGCCCATCAATTTTCTGGCCATCGCCACCAAGCCATTCGTGCGCTTGCTGTCAGGGTCAACCAAAGCGCTGTTGCAGCTGTTTGGCGTCAAGGAAAGTACAGGCTCCAACGTCACCGAGGAAGAAATACACGCCATGCTGGCCGAAGGCACCAGCGCAGGCGTCATTGAGTCGCACGAACATACCATGGTGCGCAATGTCTTCCTCTTAGACGATCGGCAGATTGGATCGTTGATGGTCCCCCGCGCTGATGTGGCGGTGCTTGATACAGCCTTGACCTTTGAGGAAAATCTCAAGCGCATTGATGCCTCCGATCACGCCCGTTTCCCGGTCGTGCAAGGCACCATGCAGAACATTCTCGGTATCGTCAACGCACGCCAACTGCTGTCACAAGTGGCGCATGGTGGTGTGCCTGATTTGAAGCACAACTTGCAGCCACCGTTGTATGTGCCGGAGACCCTGACGGGCATGGAGTTGCTGGATAATTTTCGGTCGTCTGATGCGCGTATGGCCTGCGTGATTGACGAGTATGGCGAAGTGCAAGGCATCGTCACCCTGAAGGACTTGATTGAAGCGATTACCGGCGAGTTTCAGCAGCGCAACCCTGAGAACTCTTGGGCGGTTCAGCGGGAAGATGGTTCTTGGCTGCTGGATGGTCACATTCCAGTCCCTGAGCTAAAAGACCGGCTCGGCTTAAGCTGCGTACCCGAAGAAGAGCGTGGCCGTTATCACACGCTCAGCGGCATGATGATGCTGCTCACGGGGCGTCTGCCCAAGATCACCGATACGATCCAGTGGCAAGACTGGAAGTTTGAGATCGTGGACATGGACGGCAAGACCATTGACAAGGTGCTGGCCAGCCGTATTTCCAATGCACCCCTTAAAGCAGACCTTGAGATCGCTGTTCGGTAAACGACCTTTGCGACACACGGCAATTGCGGCAGGTAAATCCGGGCCGTCTATGCGTTTGGGCAATCTCGTTGAGTGTCATCGTGTCGGTGACGAAGCGAGAGAAACGCCTCAATCCCGCAGATGCTCTGCCACAAACTGGCGAAACAACCCCATCGACGGCGCCTCGGTGCGTCTGACCAGCGTGACGAACGCGAAGCGTGCGCCACTGGTCAGGGCCGGCTCGATCACCAGTTCAGCGAGTTCTCCGGTCTCGATTCCATAACGTGCAGCAGCCAGAATGCCAAGGTAAATGGCATCCGAAGCTTTGACCGTTTCTATCAAACTGGTGATGTCGTCGCAGCGCAGGCTCACAGCTTGCTGCGGGTCAGCCCGCGGCCCGAAGCGATTGACCAAGAGGTGCGCAACTTCCGCGCTCAGTGGCGTCGAGGCCAGTGGGTAGCGCAATATGTCGTCAAAAAACATAGGCTTGCCGGACTTCAGTAAGGGATGACCACTTCGGCAGACAAAGCCGGTGCGCAGCTCCGTCAGGTTTTGAATACTCAAATCGGGCGCCGGTGCGATGCGGCGAACGTCGATCACCAGCGCGTCGAGCGAGCGCTGGCGCAGCTGAATCAGTTGCAATTCTGTCGCACCGGGCGACAGACTGACGTGCACGCCCGGATGATGGCGTGCCATGTGAATCAAAAACGGCGTCATCAACATCGCGCCAGGCCCGGAACCTAAGCCAATACGGATAGAACCCAAGTCACCTCGCTTGAGCAGCGTGGCACTGCGGCGCAGTTCAGCCGCCTCGAACACCATGCGCCGGGCGCGCACCGCCACGGCCTGACCCAGCTGAGTGAGTTCGTTGCGCTTGCCCGTGCGGTCGATCAGGCGCGCGCCCAAGTCGTCTTCAAGGGTTTGGATGCTGCGGCTCAGGGCGGACTGCGTGAGATGTTGCTGCTCAGCGGCTCGGCTGAATGAACCCGTCTCAGCCACGGCCAGCAGGTGTTCCAAGTGTTTGAGATTCATGATTTCAGCGAATTGAATGAGTATTATGAATAGTAAATACAAAATCTATGCATTGGACACATTGATTTCGGCTATTTAGCATGGCGGCACTCCCATTCCAGAAAGGTATTCCATGAACGCATTCAAGACATTCAGCACCCTGCTGGCAGGCCTGTTTCTGGCCTCCGGCAGCGCATGGGCCCAAACGCCAGCCACCTACCCAAGCAAGCCGGTCAATTTGATGGTGCCCTACCCGGCGGGTGGCCCGTCTGATTCGATCGCGCGCATCTTCACCGTGCCGCTGGCCAAGGAACTGGGCCAGCAAGTCATCGTCGAAAACTTGGGCGGCGTCAGTGGTGCACTGGCCGCGCAGAAAGTGCTGGCAGCACCCGCTGACGGCTACTACTTGTTCCAAGGATCGCCCAATGAGGTGATCCTGTCTGCGCTGGCCAATGCGGCCGTCAAGGTCAAGGCAGAAGACTTTCGCCTCGTACACCCAGTGGCCGATGCGGTGATGGTCTTCGTCGTACGCAAAGACTTGCCTGTCAACAATGTCGACGAATTGATCGCGCTGGCGCGCAAGTCAGCCAACAATCCGCTGACCTACGGCAGCGTAGGCATCGGCTCGCTCTACCACCTGATTCTTGAAGACGTGCAGCAGCGCACGGGCACCACGCTGACGCACGCACCTTACAAAGGCAATGCGCCCTTGCTGCAAGACCTAGGCGGCGGTCAGGTCGACTTCGCCGTGCTGGTGTACAGCGCTGGCATGGGCGCGCTGGCCGAGCAAGGCCGGCTCAAGGTGATTGGTCAGTTGGGCGCGCAGCGCTCCGAGCTGCTGAAGAACGTGCCTGCCGTCAGTGAAGGCAAGGAACTCAAAAACTTTTCCTACAAGATCTGGAGCGGTCTCATGGTGCCCAAGAACACGCCTGAAAACGTGGTTCAACGCTTGCACAAAGTGATTGGCACGACGCTCCAAGACCCGTCGGTGCGCTCGCAACTGGCGGCGCAAACGCAACTTACCTCGCCGCCGATGTCCCTGGCCGAATCAGCTAAGTTCTTTGAGGCCGAGACCCTGCGTTACCGTGCCATTGCCAAGTCGATCAACTTACAACCGCAGTGAGTCTCTTCAATGAACCCGCTGCTTGAAGAACTTCACGCGCAAGCCGATGCCTTCATCGAACTGCGTCATGAAATCCACCGCCACCCTGAGTTGGCATTCGACGAGCACCGGACTTCCGCTCTGGTAGCCGACAAGCTGCAAAGCTGGGGCTACGCGGTTGAACGCGGCCTGGGCGGCACCGGTGTGGTCGGGCAACTGGTGCGCGGTGACGGCAAGCGCCGCCTGGGCTTGCGTGCCGACATGGACGCGCTGCCCATCGATGAGGCCACCGGCCTGGACTACGCCAGCTGCCATGCCGGCGTGATGCATGCCTGCGGCCACGACGGCCACACCGCGATGCTGCTGGCCGCTGCTCAGCACTTTGCACAGCATGGAAATTTTTGCGGCACGCTGAACCTGATCTTCCAGCCGGCCGAAGAAGGCGGTGGCGGCGCCCTGAAGATGATGGACGACGGCCTGTTTGACAAATACCCCTGTGACGCGATTTTTGCCATGCACAACATGCCCGGTGTGCCCCAAGGTCGGCTGGTACTGCGCGAAGGCGCGGCCATGGCCTCGTCCGACTACGCCACCGTCACGCTCACCGGCGTGGGCGGCCACGGTGCCATGCCGCACCGCGCGGTCGACCCCATCGTGGCAGCCGCCAGCATCGTCATGGCGCTGCAGACCGTCGTGTCACGCAACATCGACCCATTGCACATGGCCGTGGTCACCGTCGGCGCGCTACACGCCGGCAAAGCGAACAACGTGATCCCGCAAAACGCCACACTGGAGATCAGCGTGCGAGCGCTGGACCGCGACGTCCGCGCCCGGTTGGCGCAACGCATCAAGACGCTGATCAACGCGCAGGCTGACAGCTTTGGTGTCACCGCGCAGATCGACTGGCGGCCCGGCTATGCGGTGCTGGTCAACACACCCGAAGAAACTGCTTTTGCCCGCGAGGTCGCGCTAGAGTTGGTCGGTGCTGAGCAAGTGACCTTGCAGGGGCCAGCAGTGACCGGCAGCGAAGACTTCGCCTTCATGCTGGAGCGCGTGCCCGGCAGCTATTTGTTGATTGGCAACGGCGATGGCGACAGCGCCGGCGCCTGCATGGTGCACAACCCAGGCTACGACTTCAATGACGCCAATCTGTCCATCGGCGCAGCGTATTGGGTGCTGCTGGCGCAACGTTTTTTGGTGTGAGGCAGTCAGCGTCGACCTACAACGGACGTTGAGATACATGTCAAGCCGGCCTGTTGTTGCGCCGACTTCCACATGGCCCAGTGCCCATCAACCAGGTTTGATGCTGCCTTTTTCAACCACCACCTTCCAGCGCTCTTGCTCGCGGGCAATGAAAGCACCGTACTCACTAGGCGGCCCACCACCGGCTTCAGCGCTTTCGGAGGCGTACCGCGCGATCACCTCAGGGGACTTCATGGCCTTGGCGCACTCTTGCTGCAGCCTATTGATGATGTCAACCGGCGTGCCCGCGCGTGCGGTGATGCCATACCACTGAACGGTTTCAAAACCTTTGTAGCCGGACTCGGCCACAGTTGGCACATCAGGCAACACTGAAATGCGACTTGAAGTGCCGACCGCGATGCACCGCAAGGCACCGCTTTGAATATGCGTTAACAAGGCTGGCGTTCCAGCTGAAAACATCTGAATACGACCGGACAACACGTCGTTCAAGGCGGGGCCCGTTCCACGATAAGGAATGTGCGTGATGAACATACCTGTTGCCAATTTCAGCGCTTCCATCGCCAAATGGCCTGCGCTGGCGTTGCCGGCAGACGCGTAATTCAATTGGCCAGGGCGCGCTTTGACGTAGGCGACCAACGATTTCAGGTTCGTCACCGGCACATCTTTATGGACCACGAATAAGCTGGGGACGCGGGACAGCAGCGTCACCGGCACAAAATCTTTGTTCACGTCGTAGCCGCTGTCTGGGTAGATCAGCGGGTTAACCGCCATCAGTCCGATGTGACTCATGACGATGGTGTAACCATCGGCAGGAGCCCGCAGCGCTTCTAGCATGGCGGGCACACCACCACCACCACCTTTGTTGTCAATGACAAATGGGACGCCTAGCTGCTTGCTGAGTTCCGTTGCAATGTTACGGGCCACGATGCTGGACGTTCCGCCTGGGGCAAAAGGAACTATCCAGCGAATGGGTTTGGACGGCCACTTAGATTGCGCCAAGCTGTGGAAGGCTTGCGTGCCAAGGCCTGCGGCACCCATCCATTTCAAATAATCGCGGCGCTTGAGGGCAGAGTGTGTCGAATCCATGGACTGAAAGTCTCCTTGAGTGAGGCGGTAAAAACAGAGCCGCGAATTTAAAGGAGAGAACTTTTCTTGTCTACGAGCGAAAACCCTGACCGTCTACAACACAAGCCTTGACATGCAGCGTCACGCGTTGCAAACCTCCACAGCCACAAAAGCCGGCCGCGCAAGCTTGTAGGCATCCTCAACCACGCCAGCAACCATCTCGGCGGTCACGGCCGACAAGGTCCAGCCCAAATGCCCGTGGCCTGTGTTGTAAAAAACGCAGGGTGATTTACCGCGACCAACACGCGGCAGCATGTTGGGCATCATCGGCCGCAGACCTGCCCAAGGCACCACGCTGTGGGTGCTGACGCCGGGGAAGCATTGCTGCACCCAGTCGACCAAGGGTTTGATCCGGTCGGCACGAATATCGCGGTTGTAGCCATTGAACTCGGCGGTTCCGGCGACTCTAAAGCGGTCTTGGCCAAGGCGGCTAGAGACCAATTTGGTGGCGTCGTCCAGCAAGCTGACTTCGGGCGCGCTGGCTTGGCTTTGCGCGTCGTCTAAGTTCACCGTGATGGAGTAGCCTTTGACCGGGTAAATATTCACTCGGTCGCCCAAGGTGGCAGCAAGGGCTCGGCTGGCCGTGCCGGCGCAAACCACCACAGCATCAAACGTTGTGGTGGTCTTGTTAGCACCTTGACCAACGGTCACGCTGGCTTGCTTGTCGTTGGTGGTGACAGCGCTGACGTCTTGCTCATACAGGCACTTCACCCCTTTGCGCACAGCAGCGTCGGCCAAGCCCCGGGTAAAGCGGTGAATGTCGCCGGTTGCATCGCTTTCAGTGAAGTAGCCGCCGTGGTACTGCCCTGCCAGCGTTGGCTCGATGGCGCGCATTTCTTGCGGCGTCACGGCACGGCGTTGCAGTCCGCCGGCTGCCAGCAGTTTGGACACCTCGCCGGCTTGGTCGAAGCTGGCTTTGTCGCGGTAAATATGAAGAATGCCTTTGGTCTTCAGGTCAAAGTCAATGCCTTCTTGCTCGGCCCAGGCAAACAGATGTTCGCGCGCAGCAATTGCCAAGCGCGTGGTTTCAATCGTGTTGCTGCGGTAGTTCGGAATGTTGGCCACGAACTCGGCAAACCACGCCATTTTGTGCCAGCTCGGCTTGGGGTTGACCAGCAGTGGGGCATCGCTCTTGAGCATCCACTTGAGCCCTTTGAGGATGGTCGACATGTTGTTCCAAACCTCAGCGTTGGAAGCTGAGAGTTGGCCACCATTGGCAAACGATGTTTCCATCGCCGCATAGCGGTTTTTTTCAAACAAAGTGACTGAAAAGCCGCGCTTGACCAGCGCATAAGCCGTGGTGACGCCCGTGATGCCGCCACCGATAACTGCGATATTTTTCATGATACGTAAAGTCCAAAACGTCAAAGGGTTGGGCCCGAACGCAATGGCGTAGCGGGCACCCCCTCTGTTCTGGACCTGAGAGATTCACAAGCACTCGCAGCAGCGAGCGTTGTTTGCTCCTTCGGTGCACAGCAGGACGAATCTGCCGTGGCTCTTCAGAGATCAATAGTGATATCGGTCCTTTTGCCTGAGAGTTTCCGGGGTGGTTGCTCCTTCGGCGCTGGGTGCAACGCAAGCGGCACCACAGACTCTTCCGATATCAAGTTGGCAAAAAGCCGATTGATACTTGGCTATCATCAAAGAAAGCCAAGTCCAGAAGATAACATGAACAGAGCCAGATTGCCGATCTGAAAGCTTATTTTTCATGCATTGAACTCCCGAAACTGAACATGCCGAGGCGTGTCAGGCGGGTCAACTCCGCAACGATCAACTCTTTCAGCACCGACACGGCTGCATTGGATGTGTGCTCAATGCGCGTGGCAATCATCAGCTGTCGGTTCAGCTGAACGCCGGACACTTCAGACAAGGTGATCTTGTTTTCAAACCCCAATTGTTTGAACACCGAAATCGGCATCAACGTTGACCAGCGCCCTTGCAACACCAGTTCACGGATCGAATCCACCGAATCAAGCTCAGCCAAAACGTTGAGGTGCACGCCCAGAGGCATCAGTTCGCGCTCGACGAGGTTGCGGTGCAGCGTGGTCATCAGCAGCGGAATGTGCGCCAACTGGGCCACCGGCACCACCGGACGCGATGGCTTGGATGCCGGCTCGACCAGTGCAAAAGGCTCGCCGAGCAAAGGCTGCATCGCAATCGGGCGGCCATTGTTATTGTGCGTGTCGGTGATGATGGCGATGTCGATCACGCCCTTTTCGAGCCAGTCGAGCAGCATCGGCGTGAAGGCCTCGCGGACTGTCAAACGCACATCAGCCATGGAGCGTTGGCAGCGCTCAAAGACGCCCGGCACCAGCACCCGCGACAGCGTGGGCGATGCGCCCAAGGCCACGGCCGCACCCTCTGGATGGGTCGGCCCTTCCAGCTGTTTTCTGACGCGCTGGGCCTCGGTCAGCATGCGCTGCGCCGACTCGTACAGCAGAGCCCCTGCATTCGTCATTCGCACACCTTTGGGTGTGCGGTGCAAAAGCTGTGTGCCGAGATCAGCTTCGAGTTCGCGCATTTGCCGGCTCAAAGC
>JBEDKR010000034.1:0-9919 GCA_041172005.1 Pseudomonadota bacterium | reverse complement strand
GACATTCCGCAAGTGATGAAAGACGCGGTACTGGCGATTGAAGACGCCCGCTTTTTTCAGCATGGCGGCGTCGACTATTTGGGTGTGATTCGCGCCGGCTTGGCCAACGTTGGCCGCGCCAGAAGCCAAGGTGCATCGACCATCACGATGCAGGTCGCCCGCAATGCCTACCTGTCTGCAGACAAAACCTATACCCGCAAGATTTATGAAATTTTGCTGACCTTTAAGCTCGAACACATGCTGACCAAGGATCAGATTCTTGAGATCTATATGAACCAGATTTTTCTGGGCCAACGGGCCTACGGCTTTGCTGCAGCGTCAGAAACTTATTTCGGCAAACCGCTGAAAGACATCAGCATCGCTGAAGCTGCCATGCTGGCCGGGCTGCCCAAGGCGCCCTCGGCCAACAACCCCATCAGCAACCTACAACGGGCGCGCTCACGGCAGCTCTACATCATCGAGCGCATGGAGGAAAACAACTTCATCACCAAAGCTCAGGCTGCAGCCGCCAAAAAAGAGGAACTGAAAATTCGACGTGGCGGCAATGACGGTCGTGTCCATGCAGAGTTTGTGGCAGAGACCGTGCGCCAACTTGTTTTCAACCAGTACGGCGACGAAACCTACACCCGCGGCCTGAACGTTTACACCACCTTGTCGTCGGTTGACCAAACTGCAGGCTACAAGGCGCTGCGCAAAGGCATCATGGATTTTGAACGGCGCCAGGTGTACCGCGGTCCGGAGAAGTTCCTGACCTTGCCAGATGACCCCAAAGAAGCCGAAGAAGTGATTGACGACGCGCTCGCCGACAGCCCGGACAACGGTGACGTCATGTCGGCCGTGGTGCTCGAAGCAACGCCTAAAAAAATCACCGCTGTCCGACAAAACGGTGAAGCTGTCGCGATCACTGGCGACGGCTTGAAGCCGGCGCAATCAGGTTTGAGCGAGAAAGCCCCGGCCAACATTCGACTGCGACGTGGCGCACTGATCCGCGTGGCCAAGACCGAGAAAAACACCTGGGAGATCACCCAACTGCCTGAAGTCGAGGGTGCCTTCGTCGCCTTGGACCCGCGTGACGGCGCCATCCGCGCGTTAGTCGGCGGCTTCGATTTCGCTAAAAACAAGTACAACCATGTGACACAGGCGTGGCGTCAACCCGGCTCCAGCTTCAAGCCTTTCATCTATTCCGCCGCGCTTGAAAAAGGCTTCACCCCGGCCACCATCATCAATGACGCCCCCCTGTTTTTTGATTCCGGCGTCACAGGCGGCCAGCCTTGGGAGCCGAAAAATTACGACGGCACTTTTGAGGGCCCGATGAGCATGCGGACCGCCTTGAAAAAATCCAAGAACATGATCTCTATTCGTATCTTGCAAGCCGTCGGCACGCAAAACGGGCAAGACTGGATCGGTCGTTTTGGCTTTGAAGCAGACAAACACCCGGCATACCTGACGATGGCGCTCGGTGCCGGGTCGGTCACACCGATGCAGATGGCCACGGCTTATTCAGTCTTTGGCAACGGCGGCTACCGCATCAATCCCTACCTGATCACCAAGATCACGGACCAGCAAGGCCGCACGCTGGTGGAAACACCCGCACCAGTGCGCGATGAAAGCACCCGCGCCATTGAGCCGCGCAATGCATTCATCATGTCCAGCCTGCTACAAGAAGTGACCCGTTCCGGCACCGCGGCAAGAGCCCAGGCCATGCTCAAACGACCGGATCTTTATGGCAAAACCGGCACCACCAACGACTCTATCGACACTTGGTTTGTCGGCTACCAGCCGACGCTGACGGCCGCGGTGTGGATGGGCTATGACAAGCCAAAAAAACTCGGCGACCGTGAGACCGGCGGCGGCTTGAGCTTGCCGATCTGGATCAACTTCATGGAGACGGCGCTGAAGTCAGCACCCGTGGTCGAATTACCGGTTCCCGCCGGCGTGGTCAATATCGATGGCGAGTGGTATTACGAAGAATATGCCCGCGGTGCAGGCATCAGCAGCATGGGTGTTGATGGCCGCCCTTCAGGCTTGCCGGGCGACGCGGGCAAGCCTGGTGCGCCGCCGGTTCAGGTGACACCGCCGTCGGATGAACGCCGACGCATTCTGGACTTGTTTAAAAGTTAAGCCGCCTTAAAGAGCAAAAAGCAGCGGCTGGCCCGCTTGCTCACTGGCGTAGCGCGACAAATTTGTGAAAAATTCTTGGCCGGTTTTGGTGTCAAGCCACTGGCCAGACGCGTACTTGTAATGAAAGCCGCCGGCGCGTGCCGCCAACCAAATTTCTTGCAAGGGTTTTTGCAGGTTGATGATGATCTGGCTGCGGTTTTCAAAGGTCAAGGTCACCATGCCACCCGTGCGCTGATTGTCGACATCGGCGTCAGACTCATCGTTGATTCGGTCGCAAGCTGTTTCCACCGCTTGAAGAACGGCTTCGGCAAGGTCCAAGTATTCCAGGTCGCTCATTACAATCCCATCATGTTTGCTTCACTTCAAATTCACGCCCAAATTCTAGGCCGTCGCGCTTTGCCTGTCAGGCCACAAGGCCTTGCCAGTGTCGCCTTAGTCTGCTTGTTGACCTCAGCTTTGGCCGGTTGCGGCCAAAAAGGGCCGCTGTTTTTGCCCGGACCACCTCCCCCACTTCAACCCATCACCGCGACATCCAAGCCGCTCACGCCATCCGTCATATCCCCCGCGCAAGCCATTTCGGATGCGCCTAACCGTCCAGCCGCTACACCCCAATGAGCCAGAATTCTTCAACCGCAGGCGCTGCACAAGCCCTGCCCGGTCATCCTTTTGTGGCTTATAACGGCGCTGAATTGCAGGTCGAAGACGTTCGTCTGAGCCAGCTCGCCGCCGAGCATGGCACACCACTTTTTGTCTATTCGAAAGCCTCGATGTTGGCGGCGCTAGCCGCTTATCAACGCGGCTTTGAAGGCAGGAATGCGCAAATTTGTTACGCCATGAAGGCCAATTCTTCCCTCGGCATTCTTCAAGTGTTTGCCGCCGCTGGCTGCGGCTTTGACATTGTCTCAGGGGGTGAACTTGAGCGGGTACTGGCTGCCGGTGGCGATGCCGCGAAGATCATTTTTTCGGGGGTCGGCAAAACACGCGCAGAAATGCGGCAAGCCTTGCAAGCCGGCATTGGCTGCTTCAATGTCGAGAGCGAAGCTGAACTCGACGTGCTGTCCCAAGTGGCCGAATCGCTAGCGCTGCGAGCCCCTGTCAGCATTCGCGTCAACCCCAACGTCGACCCGAAAACACACCCGTATATTTCGACCGGCCTCAAAGACAATAAGTTTGGCGTGGCCCACGAAGACACGCTGCGCATTTACCAATATGCCGCCAGTCTCAAGGGCTTGCAGGTGGTCGGTATTGACTGCCACATAGGCTCGCAAATCACCGATGCCACGCCCTACCTAGACGCTATGGATCGCGTGCTCGACCTGGTCGCTAGCATCGAAGCCAGCGGTATTTCCTTGGCGCACATTGACTTCGGCGGTGGCCTCGGCATCAACTACAACAACGACACACCACCTGCTGCAGACGCGCTGTGGGCGCAGCTGCTGCACAAGTTGGATGAACGCGGCTACGGCCAGAAAAAACTCATGATCGAGCCGGGTCGTTCACTCGTCGGCAATGCCGGCGTTTGTGTGACCGAGGTGCTTTACGTCAAGCCAGGCGAGCACAAGAACTTCTGCATCATTGATGCAGCCATGAACGACTTGCCGCGCCCGGCCATGTACCAAGCTTTCCACGCCATCGTGCCTGTAATGGTGGAGTCCAATGCTACGCCCAGCAAGGCTGAAGCGCGCTACGACGTGGTCGGCCCGATCTGCGAAAGTGGTGACTGGATCGGCCGCGACCGCCTACTGGCAGTCAAGGCGGGTGATCAACTCGCCGTGCTCTCTACAGGCGCTTACTGCATGAGCATGTCCAGCAACTACAACACCCGCGGCCGCGCCGTCGAACTGTTGGTAGACGGCTCCAAGGTGCACGTGATCCGCGAGCGTGAAAGCGCTGCTGACCAGATGCGGCTTGAGCGACTGGTCGGGATATGAAAGACTTTGAGTCGCGCTAAGACTTGGCGCGACAGCGTGAATACTGATGCAGTCGCCAGCCCAACAGCAAGGCCAAGATTCCCGCATAGACCGCCACTTCGGCAAAGTCATTTTTGCCGGCGCGCATCCAGAAAAAATGCAGGACGGCCAAACCGGCCACTGCATAAATCAGCATGTGCAACTGCTGCCAACGCTTCGCACCCAGCGCCTTGATGGCCGCATTGAAAGACGTCGCCGCCAAGGGCGTCAGCAACAACAGCGATAGCGCACCGACCAAAATAAACGGTCGCTTGATGATGTCTGCAACGATCTCTACCATGTCAAAACCCATGTCAAAACCGCTGTAACTCAAGAAGTGAATCAGCACATAAAAGTACATGAACAAACCGAGCATGCGCCGAAAGCGCGCCACGCCTAGCGTCTTGCTCAGCACCCGCAACGGCGTGACCGCCAGCACAATACACAGAAACCGCAACGCCCAATCCCCGGTAGCGCGGATCAACGCCTCTTGCGGATTGGCACCGAGTTGGTCAGCCATAGCGCGATACAGCAGCCAGAAAAATGGCAGCAGACACAGCGCAAAAACCGTCGGTTTGGCAACGGGGTGCATCAGCCACTTATTCATAGAATCACCCGATTCCCGTCTGGAATGGCGAACGAAACACGCACTCTCATCGCCCGCAACAAGAACGCGGCATCAGAACAATTTTTTCAAGTCCATTCCGGCGTAAAGCTGCGCAACCTGCGCCTCGTAACCGTTGAACATCAGCGTCTTACGCTTCTTGGCGAACAAGCCGTCTTCGCCGATGCGCCGCTCTGTCGCTTGGCTCCAGCGCGGGTGGCTGACGTTCGGGTTGACGTTGGAATAAAACCCGTACTCTTGCGCGGCGGCCTTGTTCCAAGCGGTACGCGGTTCCTTGTCGGTGAAGCGAATCTTGACGATGCTCTTGCCGCTCTTGAAACCGTACTTCCAAGGCACGACCAAGCGCACGGGCGCACCGTTTTGATTCGGCAACACTTCACCGTACATGCCAAAGGTCAACAAGGTCAACGGGTTCATGGCCTCGTCCATGCGCAAGCCTTCGACATAAGGCCAGTCGAGCACGCGCGAACCGACAAACGGCATGGTCTTCGGGTCGGCCATCGTGACGAATTCGACGTACTTGGCACTGCCCAGTGGCTCAACTTTTTTAATCAACTCGGCCAGCGAATAGCCGACCCACGGAATCACCATCGACCAGCCCTCGACACAGCGCATCCGGTAAATCCGCTCTTCTTGCGCACTGAGCTTGAGCAACTCTTCAATGCCATAGGTTTTGGGCTGCTTGACCAGGCCTTCGATGCTGACGGTCCAAGGTCGCGTTTGGAGCGTGCCAGCGTTGCGGGCCGGGTCGGCTTTGTCAGTGCCGAATTCGTAAAAGTTGTTGTAGGTGCTGGCGTCTTTGTAGTCGGTCAGCTTGTCCATCGTCACCGCACCGGCCACGTTTGACTTGGCGCCCACCAACGCCGCATGCTTGCCGGGCGCGGTCATCGCCTGCGCCATCGCCTCACGGCCTGCCCAGCCAGCCAGTGCAGCACCTGCCGCGCCGCCCGCCATGAGTTTGATGAGCGCGCGTCTATCGCGGTACACCTTCTCAGAGGTAATCTCGCTGGACACGGGATGAATAAAGCCGTCGCGGTCGGTCTTGATCAGCATGATGCTTCCTTTGAAAAGAGAGATTCAAAAATCCGCTACAACCGTGCCGCAGGCAAAGATCAAAGCTCGCCGTAGCTGTGCAGGCCCGACAGGAACATGTTCACGCCGAGGAAAGCGAAAGTCGTGACTGCCAGCCCCACCAGCGCCCACCAAGCCGCCACGGTGCCGCGCAAGCCTTTCATGAGGCGCATGTGCAACCACGCCGCATAGTTGAGCCAGACGATCAGGGCCCAAGTTTCTTTCGGGTCCCAACTCCAGTAACCACCCCAAGCTTCAGCCGCCCAAAGTGCGCCCAAGACAGTGGCGATGGTGAAGAAAGCAAAGCCAACGGCGATCGACTTGTACATCACGTCGTCGAGCACTTCAAAGCTCGGCAGACGCTCGGCCAGGCGCTTGCGACCCAACAAAATACCGGCTGAAATCAAGCCCGACACCAACAGGTAACCGAGCCAGTAATTGCTACCGCCAACCTCAGCCTTGCGAAAAACAATCGGCACAAAGCAGATCACCACACCGAGCATCCACAAGGGCGTGAGTTTGAACCAGCGCTTTTCATCGACTTGTTGCTTGATCAGGTAAGCCAGCGACACCATTGCCGCCAAAGCGAACATTCCGTAGCCAACGAAGTTGGCAGGCACATGGACCTTCATCCACCAGCTTTTCAGGGCCGGCACCAGCGGCTGAATCTCGTGGGCACCGCGAACGATGGTGTACCAGAGCAGAAAGCCCACGGCAGCGCTGACCACCAGCATGACAAAAGCGCCCAGAGCACGGGTGTTGTATTGCGCTTCAAAGTACAAATAGAAAGCAGCCGTCATCCAGCAAAACAACACGAACACATCGTACAAATTGCTGACGGGAATGTGGCCGACGTCAGGCCCGATCAGGTAGCCCTCGTACCAACGCACCATCGTGCCGATCAAAGCCATGGTGATGGCAACCCAGACAATTTTGGAACCCAAGGACTCCAGCGCATCGCTGTTGCCGTCTTTACCCCGACTGGCCACCATGCCAAACCAGTAAAACAAGGTACCCATGAAAAACAGCAAACTCATCCACAAAATAGCTGACTGGCTGGACAGAAAATACTTCAGCCAAAACACCTGCTCCGCGCGCGCCAGATCACCCTGGTACGACAGGATGCCGGTCAGCGAACCGACCGTCACCACCAGCATCAGCGTGCGCAGCGGACGCCAAAACCAACCCATGGCAATGGCTGAGGGAATGGTGCCCAACAAGATGCCTTGTTCGTACACATCCATGTTGGCGTGATAGCGAAATAAGACGTAAAGTCCGCCGCACAGCACCAGTGCAGCAAACAGCCAGTCGAGCACATTGCGACGCGCAAAATAACCTTCATTCAAGATGAAATTGTCATTGGCGCCGCTGCGCTTGAGCGTGGTGGTATTCATAGGGACACCTGTAAGAGTCGGGTTTTCAACATTTCAAATTCCTTGTCGCCATCCATGGTCTTGCGGTTCGCCGACAAGGCCATGGTCGCATGGCTAGTGTTACCAGTGTCATTCGCGTCAACCATGCCAGGACGTGGCGTGAGCCAAACCCAGAGCCGGCGCTCACGCACATAGAGCATGGCGAAAATACCCACAATCAAGAAAGCACAGCCCAGATAGACAATGTTTCGACCGGGCGCACGGGCCACCTGAAACACGCTGGCCTGAACCTGCGTGAAGTCCGTCAAAGCAAAAGTCATGGGTGCGGGGTAGTGGTGCGCATCGCTCAAGCTCAACACGGTTTGGGCCATGAAGTTTTGTGTTTTTTCATTTTGCGCCATCGGCTGCAGGCCCGCCTGTTCGCGGGACATGGACACCAACTCAAACAGCACGCCGTTGAGAATCCGCACCAGCACTTCGCCCGCCCGACTGCGCTCGGCCTCCGGAACATTCATTTCCATGAAGTCAGAGATCGCTTGCAAACCGGCAGTCTGGCCGGCGTTGGCAGCCGCCGCCGATGTCGTTGGGGCAGTTTGTGGCTTGGCCACCGGAGCCACGCTTTCAGCACCGGCAAACAAACCCAACGCACGCGAGGCCGATGCTGAGAGTTGGGCCGCCAAGTCTGGCCGGTCAGCAGCAATCGCTTGACGAACGTAGCGCCGCACCGCTTCATCACGCTGACGCACATCAGCAAGGGCCTTACGGACGTTCAAAAACGTCTGCATGGTGAGCTCTTCGTCGGCGGGAACCCGCAGGTACTGGAACGCATCGATCGGGGTTTCGCGCACACCGAGCAAGAACACCGCGGTGCTGTCGGGGTTGTCGTCCATGCGCACTGGCAGCATGTAGTTTTGGTATTCACGGGCTTGCCCAGCGCCGTCACGCAGCTTGTAGCTGACGCTTGGACCGACATTGCGCAACTCTTTGTTGGTGCGCGTCTTGTTGGCTGCACCGAGGCGGCTGTCAATGGCTTGGCGCAGGTCGACTTTACGCACATCCACGGCAGAATCTGATGTCCCAGCTTGACTACCAGAAGCGCCGAAGTTTTCGACGTTGATGACGCGCAGTGCGGTGTATTCGAGCGTAAGTTTGTCAGGCCCGTTGCTGAGGTTGCTGGAGCTGCCGATCGTGCCCTGAATTTCAAACGGCTTGGTGGCCGCATTCATCGGAATAGCCTTGAGCGTGACGCTGGAGCCGCCATCATCAAAGCTCGACTGGTAGATCTCGACGCCCTTGTGGCGGGCCGGGTGGTTCACCTCCACACGGGTCGGAATTTGCTCACCGGTTTCCTTGTCGTGGATCACGATCTCGCTGGCAAACAGCTTGGGCATGCCGGTCGAGTAGTACTCGACGATGAACTTTTTCAGCTCGATCGAAAAAGGCAATTCTTGCAAGAGCACGCCGCCAGGCTGGTTCAGCAAGGCCACACTCGACTGCGTGCCCTCGGCCACCAATAAATTACCCCGGAAGGTCGGATTGCTCAAGCTCAAACGGTGCTTTTGCGCCACGTCAGCGATCAGCCCGCCACCGGTGAAGACCACCTTGTCGTTGAACCACATCTGCGCACGCACCATCAAGTCGCCGTCAAGCAGACCGCCGATGCAGACCAGCACGATGGCGCTGTGCGCTGCGATGTAACCGAGTTTGTTGGCCGAGCCTTTTTTGGCCGCCACCATCCAGCCAGCGTCGCGCTGCTGAAGTTTGACGCGCCAGCCACCCTGCACCAAGGTCTGACCAATGCGACGGGCTGCCAATTCTGGGGCTTCGTCCAAGTTATTTTCCGCACGGTGCCCAAAAGCCTTCAGGCTTTGTTCGCGGAGGTCTTCCTTGAACTGGTTCAACTCCGAAAAAATCTTCGGTGCGTTGCGGCTGATGCACAAGCTGGTGCTGATGACCAGAAAAGCCAGTATCAGCAGGAACCACCATGCGCTATAGACGGTATTCAGGCTCACTAGGCTGAACACCTGCGCCCAGAAAGGCCCGAACTGGTTGACGTAATTGGTCAGCGGTTCTTGCTGCTTGAGCACGGTGCCAATGACCGAGGCAATGCAGATGACGGTGAGCAGCGAAATCGAAAACCGCATCGACGACAGCAGCTCGACAGTGCTGCGCCATGTGCGGGAACCAGTGTCAAGCTCAATACCTTGGGTGGAAACAGTCATGCCGATAGGAGTTTGAAACGATGAAAACCAATGAATAAAGGACAAATCGTATAAAAAACAAAGCGCCACTAAAAAAGGCGGGTCTTTCTGAGAAAGACCCGCCTGCTTGTGACTGTATTTTCAGCTCAGGGTTCCACGGAAAAGGTCACCTGATGAAAATTCGATGATTTAACGCAGGCCCGCGATGTAGTCTGCCAATGCACGAATTTCACGGTCGTTGAGCTTGGCCGCTACTTGGGTCATGGGCAAGCTGCTGGTGCGCACGCCGTCGCGGAAAGCGGTCAATTGAGCCGCCGTGTAGTCAGCGTGCTGACCACCCAGACGCGGGTACTGAGACGGATTGCCGGCACCGGTTGGGTTGTGGCAACCCGCACAAGCGGCAATTTGGCGATCAGACACGCCGCCGCGGTAAATACGCTCACCGAGAACAACAAGGTCTTTGTCTTTGGCGAAACCAGGTTTGATCTTCTTCTCAGCCAGCCAGAAGGCGATATTGGTCATGTCAGCGTCGCTGAGCTGCGAGGCAAAGCCTTGCATGATGGCATTTTTACGGGCGCC